>NZ_JBHYGG010000239.1:0-16957 GCF_051859125.1 Gemmata sp. | reverse complement strand
GGCGCTGGGGGGCACGGGGGTGGTTTTGGTGGGGCCTGGTCTGTTGAATTCTTGGGGGGGGGGGGGCCCGCCTGGGGGGGGGTACGAACCGAAAGCCGATGATTTGTAGGGGCCGCCCTCCGTGGCGGACCGCGTGAGGCGAACGATTCAACGAAACAAGGGCAGCCTCACACTGGCTGCTTGGCGGTGGGCGGGGCCTCGTAGACCGCCGGGAGCTTCGCGGCGAGGTTGAGCCGGAGCAGCTCGCGGCGGAGCGCGAGCTGGCTCATCACCGACCGGCCGAGCGCCGCCAGCGCCGCGATCTGCTCCGACGACAGCTCCCGCTGCACCCGGTCGATCACGCACAGCGACCCGAGCGCCGCCCCGTCGCCGTCGATCAGCGGCACCCCGGCGTAGAACCGGATGTGCGGGTCGAGCTTCACCAGCGGGTTGTCCGCGAACCGGGCGTCGGCCTCGGCGTTGCCCACGATCATCGGCGCCGTGCCCTTGATCGTGTACTGGCAGAACGAGACGTTCTTCGCCGTCTGGTTCACCGACAGCCCGACCTTCGACTTGAACCACTGGCGGTCCTCGTCGAGCAGCGAGACGATGGCGATCGGCGTCCCGCAGATGTACGACGCGAGGTGCGTGAGGTCGTCGAACGCCTGCTCCGGGTCGGTGTCCAGCACCCCGTACGTCTTCAGCGCCGCGACCCGCTTCGCCTCCGGGTCGAGCGGCGGGCCGAGGAGCCGCGCGGACCCCTCGTCGAGGAGCCGCCCCACCTCGGCGGCCGTCTGCGGGCGGTCCGCCGGGTCCTTGCGGAGCAGCTTCATGACGAGCGCTTCGAGCCAGTCCGGCAGGTCGGCGGCGTACTTCTTCGGGGTCACGAACTGCGTGTTCAGGTGGTTCGCGAAGCACGCCATCGCGGTCTTCGCGGTGAACGGGAGCCGCCCGGCGACCATCCGGTACAGGAGCATCCCGAACGAGTACAGGTCGCTGCGGGCGTCGAGCTCGTCGCCGTTGATCTGCTCGGGGGCCATGTACTCGGGCGTGCCGACCGCGTGCTCCGCGTTGGTGATCCCGGGCAGGCCGATCGACCGGGCGATCCCGAAGTCGGTGATCTTCACGCGGACCGGCGGCCCGCCCCCCCCGCCGTCGCCCTCGGCCGGGCGCTCCAACAGGATGTTGCCGGGCTTGATGTCGCGGTGGACGACGCCCTGCGCGTGGGCGGCCGCGAGGCCCGCGACGATCTGCCGGGAGATCGCGACCACCACCGACAGGGGCAACCGGCCCTCGCGGGCGAGCCGCGTCTCCAGGTTCTCCCCGGCGACGTACTCCATCACGATGTACGGCACCGCGCCGTCCTCGCCGACGGAGTACACGGCGGTCGCGTGGTCGCTCCCGATCCGGGCGGCCGACCGCGCCTCGCGGCCGAACCGGAACCGGCACGAGGCGTCCGCGGCCACCTTCGGGAACATAAGCTTCACCGCCACGAACCGGTTCAGCACTGGGTCGAGCGCCTTGAGCACGATCCCCATCCCGCCGCGGCCGAGGACGCGGATCACGTCGTACCCGCCCACCCGCCGCGGCACCTCCGACTTCGGCTCCGCCTTCAGGGACGCGAAGACGGCGAAGTCGGTGCCCAGCGTCTCGCTCACGGTGCCCCCCTTGGCGGCGACGGGCGTCTCCTCGAACACGACCGAGTCGCCCACCTCGGGCAGGTACGAGGTGGGGAGTTCCGCGCCGGGGGCGAGGGCGACGAGCCGGCCCCGGCACGCGAGACAGCCCTCGACGTGCGTCAGCACGGCGCGGGCGTCGTGCGGCGGGCGGTGCCCGTCGAAGAGGGCCTTGATCGCGTCGGGGGCGGGGCAGGTGGTGTTCATCGGGATCGCGGGCCGCGAGCAGAGTGGGAGGGGCGGTCGAGCGCCCGCTCAGAATTGTATCCCGGTTCCGGTGGAAGACCCCGTCGTTCGTCACCGCCGCGTGAGGACGAACCGGCCCGAGTCCGTGCGCGAGGTGAACGCCGCGTCGAACGAGGTGCCGGTCGCGACCGCGGTGGTCCGGTACTCGCCGAGGAGCGGCAGCCGCTGGCTCGCGCCGAGCACCGCGACGCCGTCGCCGGTCCCCTCGACGCGCAGCTTCGTCGTGTACCAGAACGGGACCACCTTGGCGAACCGGCCGCGGAACGAGACGCGGTAGGTGCCGGCGTCGATCTGCCGGAACCGCCCGTGGAGCGGGCCGGTGTGGCCGTTCGCGTCGCTCACCCAGTAGCCGGACCAGCGGCCGGACAGGTCGGGCTCCTGAGCGCCCGCGGCTGACGAGAAGGCGAGTGCGCACAAGGCGGCGAGGGCGGTCCGGCGCATGTCGGCTCCGGGGGTGTGGGGCTCACGGCGGTGCGAGTGCATCTCACCACCGGAACGCACCGGCGTCCAGCGCCGCGGGCCGGGGAACGTGCGGGACCGGCGGGCGCAAGAGCGGTCGTAGTGGTTGCGCGGTTAGCGCAAAAAGCCGCCCCGTTGTAACGGGGCGGCTCGAAGAGATCGGAGCGAATTCACTCCAGGAGGAGGGTGGGCTCCCAGCCGACGCGCTCGGCGTTGGCCTTGAGCTTCTCCAGCGCCCGGTTCTGGATCTGGCGGACCCGCTCCTTGCTGATGCGGAGCAGGTGGCCGATCTGGCGGAGGCTGTGGGTGCCGTGGCCGGTGAGGCCGAACCGCAGGTCGAGGACCTTCCGCTCGCGGGGGCGGAGGTTCTCCATCAGGAAGCTGAGGGCCTCCTGGCGCTCGTTGTTCTCCTGCATCACCAGGGTGCCGGTGTCCGGCATGGCCTCGGTCAGCTTGAAGTCGCTGTCGTCGTCGAGGACGGCGTTGAGGCTGACCGGGGTGCGGGTCGCGGTCTGGAGGTGCGTGAGGTGCTCGAGCGAGCTGCCGGTGCGGCTGGCGAGTTCCTGCGGGCTGGGGAGGTGCTTGCCGCCGTGGGCGAGCGCCTCGGATTCTTGCTGCAAAAGGCCCAGTTCTTGCAGGTGGTGGGGGCTGAGGCTGACCAGGTGGCTCTGCCGCGCGACGGCGATCTGGAGCGTCTGGCGGATCCACCACGTGGCGTAGGTGGCGAGGCGGGTGCCGTGCGAGACGTCGAACCGGTCGATGGCCTGCATGAGCCCGCAGACGGCCTCCTGGAGCAGGTCGCTGTACGCGAGGCTGTGGTGCCGGAACCGCTTGGCGACGTGGGCCGCGAGGCGGATGTTGGCGCTGGCGAGGCGGTGCTTGTAGTGGACGTAGCGGTCGCGGAGGCGCTTGACGGCCATGACCTCGCACCGCTCGTCGGTGCAGTGCTCCCGGATGAACTGGGCCATCGGCCACGGTTCGAGCGGCGGGCGGCTCGCCTGGAGTTCACGGTTGAACGTGCGGACCAGCACCCGGACCAGTTCGCTCTTGCAGTCCCAGAAGCTGGTCAACAGTTCCCGTTCTTCTTCCGGCGTGAGCAGGTCGGACGAAAAGGTCGTCAAAGAGGAGTCGGCCACTTTGGCAGATTGTCCGGATCGCTTACGCCTGACGGTTTTCATGGCGGCCTTTCGCGGGTCGCAACAGTTTGGGTCTGGGAAGGTTACCGGGCGTCCCACCGGCTCTTACACCCCAGCGCGGCGCTTCAAATGCGGGTCCGAATCGCGGCACACAGTCGGTCTTCGGGTCGCGGACAGAGGGTCCCGTTGGTGCCGGCCGCCGGGCTGGGACGCACGGTCCCGCGCGGAAAAAATATCCGACCCAACTGAGGGTCACACCGGTCGGCGGCTGGCGCGGGGCACGCGGGAGGTCCGGGTGCCGGAGCGGTCCGTCGAGCGAGACGATTCAGTTGAGCCGGCGGGCAGCTCGGTTCGCTCTGTTACGATCCTGAGTCACGAGTGCATCTATCGGGTGCAGTGCGGGCGGTGCCTGACACTAACCCCCGACCATCGGGTCCGTTCCGCATCGAGTCCGCGGTGGCGTTCTTGCCGTGGTGCCTGTGGCCAGATAATACACTCTGGCCGCCGTCCACTTCCTGTGTTTTCGGGGAATCCGTTCCGCCACAGCACTTACCGGGGTCGCCCCCATCGGAGTCCCGATTGTAGGCGATCGCAGAGCCGCGATCAAGAATCAAGGCCGGTAAATCCCGCTTTTTTCCAACGTTTTACCTGCGACCCATTCCTGACGCACGGAACGAGGATTCGCGCCACGTGGGCGAAACACCTATTCCCTCTCGATTGTCTCTGCTACAACAGTTGTGATATTCGGCCGGGAGAGTAAACCGGCCCTTGGCGTCAACTGTAGACTACACTTGGGGTTCCCACACCCTGTTCGCCCGGGCGCGGCGACTGCGGTTCCACTTTGCGGCTGAGCGGAACCGTTCTCCCCTGTGGGGTTCGGGGAAGGTTCAAGGGCAACTCGCGGTCATGAACGTCACCCGATACAAGTGCTCGATTCTCCTCGTCGACGACGACCCCGGCGTCCTCTCGATCCTCGCGGCCCAACTCGCCAGCGACTTCGAGGTCTCCACCGCCGGGACCGCGGCGGAGGCCCGGTCCATCCTCGCCAAGCGGTCGGTGGACATGATCCTCTCCGACCTGTTGCTCCCCGACGAGTCCGGGCTGGGCCTCCTCGAGTGGGTCCGCCGCACCGCCCCGCGGACGTACCGCATCCTCCTGACCGGAACCGCGCGGCTCGAGGACGCGGCCGACGCCATCAACCAGACCCAGGTCCACCGGATCGTCCTCAAGCCGTGGCGGGGCGAGGACCTGCTCCAGAACCTCCGGGCCGCCACCCGCACCCTCCTCCAAGAGCGGAGCAGCGAGCAACTCGGCGACGAGCTGCGGAAGATCAACCAGGAGCTGGAACAGCGGGTGGCCGAGCGGACCCGCGAACTGGAAGCGGCCCTCGCCCAGATCCAGCAGAAGAACACGATCCTCGAGAAGATGGCGCTGACCGACCCGCTCACGGGCCTGCCCAACCGCCGGGCGATCGACCTCATCGCCCGGAAGGAGCTGCTCCGCCGCGCCCGCACGCCCTCGGCCCTGACGCTGGTGCTGATCGACGCGGACCACTTCAAGAACATCAACACGCTGTACCTGCACCCGGGCGGGGACCACGTTTTGGTCTGGCTCGCGGGGGTGCTCCAGAACGCGATCCGCACGACCGACTCGCTCGGCCGCATCGGCGGCGAGGAGTTCCTGGTGGTCGCGCCGGCGACGGACATGGTGGGCGCCGAGAAGCTCGCCGAGCGGCTGCGGGCCGCCGTGGCCAACGAGAAGACGGTGTACAACGGCCACGAGATCCGGGTCACGATCAGCCTGGGGCTCGCGGTGTGCGACGCCGACACGAACGTCGCCTACGACGTGCTCCGCGACCTCGCCGCCGAGACCGTGAAGGCGGCGAAGGACCTGGGCCGCAACCGCGCCGTGATCCGCCCGGTGGTCCCGCCCGCGATGCCCGCGTGACGCCACTCCCCGCCGGAAACCACCAATGAACGCACCCACGACGTTCAACGCGATCCCCGGTCAGGGCGACCTCGCCGCGGTCGCCCGCACCCTCGACTTCCACCCCAGCACGACGACCGCCCCGAAGGTGCTGGCCCCCGAGCAAATCTCGCAGTTCAACCGCGACGGCTACCTCAAGCCGTTCCGCATCTTCTCCGACGCCGAGGTCGGCGGCCTGCGGGCGTACTTCGCCGACCTGCTCGCCCGGTACACCGCCGAGGGGAAGGACAGCTACTCGATCAGCTCCGCGCACCTGCGGCACGGCCGCGTGTGGGACGTGCTCACGAACCCGCGGGTCGTCGCGATCGTCTCGGACCTGCTCGGGCCGAGCGTGGTCGGGTGGGGATCGCACTTCTTCTGCAAGATGCCCGGCGACGGGAAGACGGTGAGCTGGCACCAGGACGCGAGCTACTGGCCGCTCACGCCGTCGAAGGCGGTGACGGTGTGGCTGGCGATCGACTACGCGGACCGCGGCAACGCGGCGATGAAGTACATCCCCGGCACGCACGTCCTGGGGCACCTGACCTACAAGCTGACCGAGACGGACCCGAGCAACGTCCTGAACCAGACGGTGCCGGAGGTGGAGAAGTACGGCGAGCCCGTGTACGTCGAGTTGAGGGCCGGCGAGGCGTCGGTCCACTCCGACCTGCTGCTGCACGGGTCGGACGCGAACGAGAGCACCCGGCGGCGGTGCGGGCTGACGCTGCGGTACACGCCGGGCGACGTGAAGGCGTACATGGGGTGGGAGGACAAGGGCGTGATCGTCGCCGGCGACAAGCCGCCGCACTGGTCGAACCGCCCGCGGCCGACCGAGGAGTGACCTCACCCAAGCCGCCACGTCGTGACGTAGCGGCTTGGGTGAGGTCACCGCACCGTGAACGCCCGCTCCGTGGGCTTGCGGCGGGGGCGCTCGGCGAGCGGGGTGCCGTCGGTCAGTTCGAACGCCTCGCCGACGCGGTTGCCGCACGGGTCTTCGAGCCGCGCGTCCGCCACCAGTCGATACTCGCCCTTCCCCCACGGCTTCTTCGGCGCGAACGTCAGCACCCGCTCGCCGCCGCCGACGGTCACCTCACCGTCCACGCGGGTGCCGGCGGCATCGACCACCCACACGACGCGGTCGAGCATCGCGCGGTCGAGCGGCTTCGGGAACTTCACGATCAGCGGGGAATCGCCGCCGGCCCGCGGGGCCATCAGCGCCCACGCGGCCGCGTCGAGCGGCTGGTCGTCCGGCGGGCCGACGGCGAACGTCTTCTTCGCACCACCGAGCAGTGGCCGGCCCTCGGTGTCCTCCCACTTGCCGCTCACCATTAGTGAGTACGTGCGGCCGGCTCCGAGCACGGGTCCGTCGTCCTCGCGGGGCACGAGCCCCTGCTTCACGCGGCCGGGGTGGAACAGGAGCGTGAGCCGGTCGCCGTCGGCCGACCAGAGTTCCTCGGGCAATTCGAGGAACGGCTCCTTCACCTCGACGCCGTCGTCGCGGACGAGCGTGACGTGCCGGTACACGTCGCCCCGCGCGACCGGCCCGGAGAACTGGACGTAGAACCGCAGCGTGTTCTCGGGCAGGCGGTTCGCCGACGGGTACACGGCGGCCACCGACACCCGCGGGCCGGGCGGCGGCTTCGGCAGGCTCAGGGTCGTGAGCGCCGGCGCGGCCTTCGGATCGTCGCGCAGGATCGCGACGTATTCGCGGCCGGGGACGAGCGGGAACTGCGGCTCGAACCGCACGCCGGTGTCGGTGAACGAGTAGCTCCCGGCGAGCGGCGTTCGCGCGAGTTGCTCTTCGATCGTGCCGCCGCCCACGACCACGCGGAGCACCGCGGCCCGCCCCTTCGCGTCGGCGTCCTTGAGCCGCGAAACGAGTTCCTTGGGCAGCCCCCGCACCTCGATTACCGGCGGCTCGCCCTTCGCGGTGCTGAGCGCGACCGCCGGCGAATCGGCGGCGTGAACCACCTGAGCGGCAAACGCGAGGGCGAGGCAAGCGGCGTGGCGCACGGCGGTCTCCGGGAAGGCGAGCGGGGGGCGTCAGCCCCCCGAGTGAACCGCGAATCGAAGGCGAAGAACTCGGGGGGCTGACGCCCCCCGCTCGCAACGATCACGTCACGGCAGCGGAACGGTCTTCAGGTCGAAGCCGCTCGCGGTCTTCACGAGGATCACGGCGCGGGCGTCGTCGAACTTGTCGAGTTGCACCACGTCCTTCAGCTCGGTGATCTTCTCGTACGCGGGGCCGGCGGTGTTGGCGACCTTCGCCGAGATCTCCTTGGCCGAGCCGAACTCGGTCGTCGGGATCTTGATGACGCCGTGCGCCGAGTTGGCCGACAGCAGGAAGTCCTTGCCGTCCTTGGTGTACGCGATCATGTCGAGCGGCTGGTTCCGGTTGCCCAGCTCGGCGATCGTGACGCCCTTCACCTTCGCGCCCGACTTCAGCTCGCTCACGGGGATCTTCACCAGCGGTGTGCAGGTGTACGACGCCATGATGTTCTCCTCGCCGCCGATCTTGTACGGCACGAACGTGCGGATCGGGGACCGGGTCTCGACGGCCCCGTGCGCCCCGTGGTAGATCTCGATGGCGCTGCCCTTGTCGGCGTCCTTGAACGGGTACGCGATGGCCCGCAGGGTGCTCGCGAACTCCTCGCTCGACAGCCCGGCGACGTACAGCTTGCCGCCCACGAACGCCATGCTGGTGATCGACTCGGCGCGGGTGCGGCGGTCCTTCGCGTCCTTGGGCTCGAACGGGTTCGGCAGCGCGACCTTCGCGAACGGCACGTCCTTCAGCGCCACCGCCTCGACGGCCCCGTCGCGGGTCGCCCGCACGAGCGCCGCGGTGCCCGCCCCGGCCCCGCGGGTGACGGCCAGGTACACGTTGCCCGACGCCGGGTTCACCTTCACGTCGTTGACCTTCACTTCCTTCTCGGTCACGCCCAGGGCGGCCGCGACCTTGCCGTCGATCTTCTCGACGTTCACCGGCTTGTCGCCGGCCGCCTTCGCGTCGCCGGTGTCGATGGCGAACACGGTCGCGCCGGCCGAGTCGCCGACGAACAGGACGCCGTTCGGGCCGAACGCCAGCGCGGTGGCGGACTTCAACTCCGGGGTGCCCTTGGTCAGCCCTTCGGCGCGGGCGGTCGCGCCGAGGGCCAGCACGGCGGCAACGGCGAGCAGCTTGCTACGCATGAATACTCCTGTGAGAAGCAGAACGGGGGCGATGCCCAGATGGGAGAGACACGAGTCACCCGGGACCGCTCATTCTCACCGGCCCGGCCCACAGTTCCAAAGGAGAAATCCGTGAGAGGCGGGCGCGGCGAACCGTCCTCGTCAGGTTCCGGCGCTGATGGCGCGGCCGCAATTCGTAGAGTAAACCCTTTCAAGTTCCGCCGCAGCCGCGAGGAGTTTTCGCCGATGGCCGACATCCGTGGGTTCCGTGGGTTCCGCTACGATCTGGGCCAGGTCGGCTCGCTCTCCGACGTCGTCGCCCCGCCCTACGACGTCATCGACCCGGCGCTCCAGAAGCAGCTCTACGACCAGAGCCCGTACAACGCGATCCGCGTCGAACTCACGAAGGACGAGCCGGGCGACGACGACCTCAACAACCGGTACACGCGCGCCGCCGGCACCCTCCGCGAATGGGTCGCCAGCAACGCGCTGCGGCAGGACACCGCCCGCGCGGTCTACATCTACGAGCAGACGTTCACCGCCGAGGGCCAGGAGTACACCCGCCGCGGGTTCTTCGCCCGCGTGCGGCTCGAGCCGTTCGGGCAGGGCAAGATCTACCCGCACGAGCAGACCATGTCGGGCCCGAAGGCCGACCGGCTGAAGCTGTACCAGGCGACCGGGTTCAACGTGTCGCCGGTGTTCGGCCTGTACCCGGACCGGGACGGCGAGATCGCCCGCGTGCTGGAGCCGTTCACGATCAAGAACCCGCCGGTCGTCGCCAAGGACCACCTCGGCGTCACCAACCGGCTGTGGGTCGTCACCGACACGCACGCGATCAGCACCCTCATCGGGCTGATGGGGCCGAAGCCGGTGTACATCGCCGACGGGCACCACCGGTACGAGACCGGGGTGAAGTACCTCGAGGAGCGCAAGGCGGCCGGCGAGGTCGCGGACGACGAGGCGGCCCCGAACTTCACCCTCATGATGCTCGTCGGCATGACCGACCCGGGCCTCATCATCCTCCCGACGCACCGGCTGTTCAGCGGCCTCACCGCGGTGTCGTCGGCCGAACTGGAGGCGCTCCTCGCGGCGCACTTCGACGTCGTCGAGCGCACCGGGACCGACGCGAAGGCCGCGTGGGACCACATCCAGATGGACGGCTCGCAGGCGGCCCTGGGGTTCGGCACGGTCGCCGACGGGAAGTGGTTCGTCGCCAAGCTCCGCGACCCGAAGGTGATGGCCGAGGCGGCCCCCGAGCAGAGCGAGGAGTGGCGCGGCCTGGGCGTGAGCATCCTGCACAAGCTGGTGGTGGACCGGCTCGTCGCCCCGAAGCTCGGCGGCGCGCCGGCCGTCAAGTACGTCCACCTGTTGAAGGAAGTGACCGACGCGGTCGCGGCGAAGGAGTGCCAGGTAGCGGTACTGGTGCCGCCGGCGACGATGGAGCACGTCGAGCAGATCGCCGGCAACGGCGAGAAGATGCCCGCGAAGTCCACCTACTTCTACCCGAAGCTCCTCACCGGGATGGTGTACCACTCGCTCAAGAAGGACTGAGCGGAATCAAGCGATGGGACGCGGACGACGCGGATCAAAAACGGGATGGAAGAGGATCGGAGAGAGCCATTTGTTTCAAATGACTGCCGTCTGATCGGCTCTGAATCCCGTCCTTGATCCGCGTCGTCCGCGTCCCATCGCTTAGTCCGCTGCGTTCACCGCTTCGGCCGCGTCGCGATCGCCTTGCGGATCACCTTCAGGACCTCCTCGCGCTCGGCCCCGACGAGCGGCAGCCGCGGGGCGCGGCACAGTTCGGTGCCGTACCCGCACTCGGCGCTCGCCAGCTTGATGTACTGCACCAGCTTGACGTGCGTGTCGAGGTGGAGGAGCGGCGTGTACCACCGGTAGATCTCGAGCGCCTCCTGCCACTTCCCGGCCTTCGCCAGGTCCCAGATCGCGCGGTTCTCTCGGGGGAAGGCGTTCACCAGCCCCGAGATCCACCCGACCGCCCCGAGCATCATGCACTCGAGGAACAGGTCGTCCACGCCGGCGAAAAGCGGGTACCGGTCGCCAACGAGGTTGATGATGTCGGTGATCCGCCGCGGGTTGTCGCTCGACTCCTTGATGCACGCGAACTTCGGCTCGTCGGCCATCTCGGCGAACATCTCGGGGGTGACGTCCACCTTGTAGGCCGGCGGGTTGTTGTAAATCATGATCGGCAGGTCGGTCGCCCGCGCCACGGTGCGGAAGTGGGCGATCGTCTCGCGGGCGTCGGTCTTGTACACCATCGGCGGCAGCACCATGAGCCCGTCGGCCCCGAGCTTCGCGGCGTCGGCGGCCCACCGGCACGCGCCGGCCGTCGTGTACTCGGCCACGCCGGTGAGCACCGGCACCCGCTTGCGGACGTGCTCGACGGTCGCCTTGAACAGCTCCCGCTTCTCGCCCGCGTCGAGGGCCGTGTTCTCGCCGACGCTGCCGAGCATGACGAGCCCGTGGACGCCCGCGTCGAGCATCACGTCGACGTGCGCGAGCGTTCCGGGGACGTTGAGCGACTGGTCGGGGTTGAACTGCGTGCAGACGGCGGGGAACACCCCGCCCCAGGTGACCTTCATGAGTGCGTGCCTCGGGAGCGGACCAGCGGGTCGGGTCCAATCGGGCCAGTTTAACCCGGCCCGCCCCCGCGGTCTTGACCGTTCCGACAGCGGGGACTCGAAACGCGGCACAATGAACGAGACGGGCGAGTCGGGTGGGTGTGGCGGAGCGGAGGGTTCCTGACCTCCCCCACCAGGGAGGGCAAAAACGCGACGCGGGCACAGCTCCACCAGATTGGGTGAGAATTTACGGCCGGTCGCCGGGGCGGCCGAGGACGGCGTCGTTGGCGTCGGCCCCGGCGGCCACGCGGCCGAACACGTTGCGGTAGATGTCGTCGCCGTTGGGGCCGACCAGCGCCGAGGTCGCGTGGCGGACGTTCCCGCCCGCGTACAGGACGTTCATGCCGACCGCGTGCGGGCACACGGGGCCGCCCGCGGGGGCCACGGCCGCCGCCGGGTAGTCGGCCGAGATGGGGACGAGGTCGTGCTGGGGGTCGGTGCCGCGGGTCAGGCCGAGCAGGTCGCCGGTCGGGGCGCGGTACCCGAGGCTGTACGTGTACCCGACGGGCGGGGTCGCGTCGCGGGCCGCGGGCCGGGCCGGGTCGGCCGGACAGCACCCCCGGAACCCGGCCGGCACCTGGCCCGCGTCGACCAGCGCCGACACGAACGTGTCGGCCGTCGGGTTCGCGTCGGTCCCGACCCGCGGGTACTGCCCGGCGTGTGTTTCGGCGTACCCGGTCAGCCCGGTGTGGAGCGTTCGAAGGTTGTCCTGGCACGCGAGCACCTGGCTCTGCGCCCGGAGCCGGCCGACGCCCGTGACGATGAGCCCGCACGCGAACAGCGCGACCGAGCACGCCACGAGCAGGTCGATGCGGAACCGGCCGCCGACGGCCCGCGGCTCCGGGGCGTCGCGGTGGGCGGCCCGGAGCGGCCGCGGAGCCGGGAACGCGAGCGGGTGCGGCTCGGGCTCGGGGTACTCGGTCTCCATCGCCTGGGCCACGGCCAACAGGGTGCCGTGGTCCGACTCGACCGACAGCGGGGGCTCGTGCCGCGTCAGGTGCTCGGCGAGCCGGGCGACGGTGCGGAGCGCCAGGTGCGGCGGGGGCTCGGAAGGCGAGTCGCGGTCCAGCTCGAACGGGGCGAGCGAGCGGCGGAGGTGGTCGAGCCGGGCGGCGGCCGTCGGGTCGGCGCGGAGGTGGGCCGCGACCGCGGCGCGCTCGTCGGGCGCCAGCGCGTCGAGCACGTAGCCGATGAGGTCTTCGTCGGTCGGGGTGGTCATGGGTCGCCTCGTCACTCAGCGTTCCGCGTCGCGCACCCGGCGCTCTCGCCGGCCCAGTCCTCGGTCAACTTGGTCAGCGCCGCGTGGAGCCGGGACTTGACCGTGCCGACCGGGATGTCGAGCGCCGCCGCGGCGTCCTGGTACTTCAGCCCCTGGAAGTACACCAGGAGGACCGTCTGCCGCAAGAGTTCCGGGAGCCGGTCCACAGCGGCCCGGACCAGTTCCCGCTGCTCGGCCCGGTCGGCGGCGTCCGGGGGGGCGTCGCCGGGGGCCGGGAGCAGTTCGAACAGGGGCCGCGGTTCGCCCTCCTCGTCCGGGGCGGAGACCGTGTCGGCCGGGCGGTCGGCGAGCCGCCGGTTCCGCCGCCGCAGCGCGTCGATCGCCTGGTTGGTGGCGATCGCGTAGAGCCACGGGCGGGCCGGGCGGCCGGGCTCGTACTGCTGGATCTTTAGGAACACCTGGACGAACGTGTTCTGGAACACGTCGTCGGCGAGGTCGTCGTCGCCGACGTACCGCCGCAGGTAGCCGAACAGTTCCCGCTCGTACCGGCGGACGAGCGGGCCGAACACGTCCCGCTCACCGTCGCGCAGCCGCGCGAGAAGGTGTTCGTCGGTCTCCGGGTCTGGCGGGGTGAGATCCAGCACGGCCCCTCACGGCTTCTACGCCGCGGCGCAACGGAACGTTCGCGCGGCGAAGTGCAATTCAGGTTACCACACGGGTGGCGAATCGGCGCGGGGCGCGGTAGCCTGCACCCGTTCCCCACCCCGGAGCCGCCATGGGACTGACGATCCGCCCGGCGACCGCGGCCGACGAGGCCGTGCTGGTCGCGTTCAACGCCGCCCTCGCGCTCGAGACCGAGCACAAGACCCTCCGGCCCGACGTGCTGGGGTCCGGGGTGCGGGCCGTGTTCGCCGACCCGGCCCGCGGGTTCTACACCGTGGCCCAGAACGAGGGCGGCGAGGTCGTCGCCCAGATGATGGTCACGTTCGAGTGGAGCGACTGGCGGAACGGGTGGTTCTGGTGGGTGCAGAGCGTGTACGTCCGCCCGGACGCCCGCCGGTCGGGCGCGTTCCGCTCGCTGTACCGGGAGGTGGAGCGGCGGGCCGCGGCCGACCCGGGCGTGATCGGCATCCGGCTTTACGTGGAGCGGGAGAACGCCAGGGCCCGGGCGACCTACCGGGCGCTGGGCATGGCGGAGACCACTTACGGCGTGATGGAGGAGTACCCGCTGCCGGGGCGGGCGAGCGACATCGGGTGAGCAGCGGCCGCCCACCCGGAGCGGGGGTCACACGTTGTCGAAGTTGGCGAACGTCAGGGTGCCGTCGGTGTTGAACAGGTCGTCGATGGCCACGGTCAGCACCCCGTCGGGCGGGTTGTCGGTGTCGAAGCGGCCCGCCGCGTTCCGCATCACGACCCCGGCCACGTTGTTCTGGGTGTCGAACGTCAGCCCGGTGATCGTGTACGTCTGCCCGTCGGAGAGGCCGGACGCGAACGACCCGGTGCTGACCGCGAAGACGATCGGATTGTTGCGGTTCAGGGCGGTCTGGATGATGTTCCCGAGTTGCGAGGAATCGACCAGCACGCCCGGCAGGTTCACGTTGCTGACGTCCGAGGCGCGGGCACCGAACATCTGGAACGCCTGCGACGCGGTAATCGTCCCGTCGATGAAGGAGTACGACGGGTTCACGGTGCTGGTCGCGGTGGCGACCACCTTCTCGATCACCGCGACCCACAGGCTGTTGTCCGCCCCGACCCCGGCGTAGGTCGGCACCACGTCACCGGCCGCGGCGACCGGCAAGCGGTTGTCGACGCGGTAGAAGGTCCCGTTGATCCGGGCACCGTAGGTGCCGTCGCCGAAGTCCACGACGTTCGACTTGATGAGGTTCGGGAACGCGTCGAGCATGGCCCCGAGGCTGGCGAGGAGGGTACTGTCGTCGAGGACCGGGAACGTGCCGAAGAAGAATTCCGACGCGGTCTGGTTGACGTCGGACAGCGTCGGGCCGCCGGCGGCGAACAGCGGGCGGTTGGTAAACGTCTCGTACCTCTGGAACGTGGAGAGCAGGTCCGGGAGCGGGATGCGGTCCCCGGTGAGGGTCAGGTCGGCCCCGTTGGCGAACGCCGCGACCGGGCGGATCAGGTCCTCGGCCGTGATCCCGGTCACCGCCTCCTGCACGCCGCCGACGTTGTCGATCCACAGGATGTCTTCCCCACCGCCCCCGGCGTCCACCGTGTCCAGGTTCGTCCCGTCGATCGACACGAGCACGTCGTTGCCGGGGCCACCGGTGATGGCGTCGATCCCCTGGCCCCCGTTGACCGTGTCGGCCCCGCCCTGGCCGTTCAGGACGTCGTTGCCGAGGCCGCCGAAAATGAAGTCGTTGCCCGCGCCGCCGTTGATCAGGTCGGCGCCGCCGCGGCCGAACAGGCGGTCGTTGCCGGGGCCGCCGATGAGGGTGTTCGGGCCGGCGTTCCCGTCGAGGACGTCGTCGCCCCCCTTCCCGTACAGCCCGACGTACACCCCCGCGTTCCCCTTCGACGTGAACGAATCGTTCCCCGCGCCGCCGAACATGTTGACCACGCTCACCTGGGCCCGGGCGTAGTTCCACACCTGGTTGGTGACCGAGTCGCGGACGTTGATGTTCGTGGCGGTCTGGGACACGGCGACGTTCGACGACTCGTCGTTCGTCTGGACGGTCAGGACGCCACCGACGAGTTGCACGCTCGCGACCGCGGGCACCTCGCGGGCCTCGAGCTGGACCACCGCGGGGCGAAACGACTTCGGGTTACCCGTGTCCATGCGAGGTCATCCTGGTTGCGGAGCGGTGCGGCGGGGAGGGTGTGTCGGCCCGTGGCTGAATCGTAACCGCGCCCCCACCCCTGTCAACCATGGGGGCCGGGCCGCGGGTACCGGCCCGGCCGCGGGCGCGGTACATTCCGTAAACGAAGTACCCCGGGCGCGGGAGTCGCCGATT
Source organism: Gemmata sp. (assembly GCF_051859125.1). Taxonomy (NCBI): domain Bacteria; kingdom Pseudomonadati; phylum Planctomycetota; class Planctomycetia; order Gemmatales; family Gemmataceae; genus Gemmata; species Gemmata sp. The sequence goes on along the minus strand of NZ_JBHYGG010000239.1, from coordinate 1,498 downwards.
GTACTATTCGTTTCGGTCGCGCGAATCGGTCACCCGGGGCCGGGTTGTTCGCGATTGTGAGACGGATTTCATAAGTTGGCCGGGGTTTCCTGTGGGCGGGGGCGGTCGCGTGGAGCAGGTTGCGGTCGTCGGCGGCGGATTGGCGGGACTGGCCGCGGCGGCGGCGCTGGCGGCCCGCGGGTGCGCGGTCACGGTCGTCGAGTCGCGGCGGCGGCTCGGCGGCCGCGCGAGTTCGTTCCCCGACCCGACGAGCGGGCACCTCGTCGACGCGTGCCAGCACGCGAGCATGGGGTGCTGCACGAACCTCGACCACTTCTTCGCCACCGTCGGCGTGTCGGGCCTGCTCGCGGCGCAACCGAAGCTGACCTTCGTCACGCCGGACCGGTTGCGGAGCGTGTTCAAGGCCGACCCGTGGCCGGCCCCGCTCCACCTCGGCCGGGCGCTGCTCGGCGCGCACTACCTCTCCCCCGCCGAGAAGGTCCGCGTGGCGCTCGGCTTCGCCGCGCTGCTCCGCGAGTCGCCCGATGCCGACCCGCCGCTGAACGACTGGCTCCTGCGCCACCACCAGACCGAGCGCACGATCCGCCGGTTCTGGGGCGTGGTGCTGGTCAGCGCGCTCAACGAGACGGTGGACCGGCTCGGGCTGAAGTACGCCCGCAAGGTGTTCGTCGACGGGTTCCTCCGCCACCGCGACGGGTTCGTCGTCCACCTGCCGACGGTGCCGCTCGGCCGGCTCTACGGCGACGAACTGCGCGAATGGTTCGCCCGGCACGGCGTCGAACTCCGCGAGGGGGTCGCGGTTCGCGAACTGGTCGGCACCCGGGGCGGCATCGACCACTTGCTGATGCGCGACGGTACGACGATCGCTGCGGACTGCTACGTCCTGGCGGTGCCGTTCGAGCGGGTGCTCGACCTGCTCCCGGCGGAGATCGCTGCGGACCCGTACTTCGCGAACGTGGCACGCCTGGAGCCATCGCCGATCACGAGCGTCCACCTGTGGCTCGACCGGGCGGTCACGCCGCTGCCGCACGCAGTCCTGGTCGATTGCCTCGGCCACTGGGTGTTCAACCGCGGCGAGGTCGCGCCGGGCGAGTTCTACTTGCAGGTGGTCATCAGCGCGACCCGCTCGCTGCGGGAACTCGGGAACGACGAGATCCGCTCGCGGGTCGTCGCCGAGTTGGGCCGCCTGTTCCCGGACATGGCCCGCGCGAAGCTCCTCCGCTCGAAGGTGGTGACCGAACACACCGCGACGTTCAGCGCCGTTCCGGGCGTGGACCAGTGGCGGCCGCCGCAATCGTCGCCCGTGCCGAACCTCGCGCTGGCGGGCGACTGGACCGCAACCGGCTGGCCCGCGACGATGGAAGGGGCCGTGCGCAGCGGCTACCTCGCGGCCGAGGCGGTCCTGGCCCGCGCCGGCCGCTCCGAGCGCGTCGTGCGCCCGGAGTTGTGGCAGGCGCGGTCGCCGGGCGAACCCAGAGCGCGAGCGTGGGGGTGGGCC
>NZ_JBHYGG010000238.1:0-1552 GCF_051859125.1 Gemmata sp. | reverse complement strand
ACAGCCGCGTAGGCCAGAAGAACTCGCACCCGCGGGACTATTTCGTGGGAGCAACTCGATCCCCCACTCAAGTCAAGGTCGGGTCGGATGTGACGCGCCTCGCACGGCCGCCTCGATCGCGGAGACGTCGATCTTCCCCATGGTCATCATCGCCTCGAACGCGCGCTTCGCCACGTCCCCGCCCGCGGCCATCGCCTCGGTCAGCACGCGCGGGGTGATCTGCCAGGACAGCCCCCATTTGTCCTTGCACCAGCCGCACGCGCTCGCGCGGCCGCCGTTGCCGACGATCGCGTCCCAGTACCGATCCGTTTCGGCCTGGTCGGCGGTCGCCACCTGGAACGAGAACGCCTCGGTGTGCTTGAACGCCGGCCCGCCGTTGAGCCCGAGGCACGGGACGCCCAGCACGGTGAACTCGACGGTCAGCACGTCCCCCTTCTTCCCCGACGGGAAGTCGCCCGGGGCACGGTGTACCGCCCCGACCGCCGAGTCGGGGAAGGTCTCGGCGTAGAACCGCGCCGCGTCCTCGGCGGTGCCATCGAACCAGAGGCAGATCGTGTTCTTTGCCGGCCCCGCCATGTCGCGTCTCCAGGAATGAGTCACCCGAGGCGGGGTCGGCCCGCCCCGGTGGGTGGTAGGCTAACCAGGGTGCGGGGCAGTATCAAACTGCGTTGGGCGACCGGGCGCGTTTTATCGCCAGACAGGTCCGGGTGGGTGACGCGGCGTGACGGCACCGCCCGCCACGAGTAGGGCTGATTCGAGAGCCGACGCGGCCGCCCGAGGCGGGGGCGGCGGATGCGCGGTCCGTGCGACCGGCCCCTGCGGCACCGGCGGTCACTTCTTCTCGGGCAGGTTCGGCACGAGTTTCGGGTCGTACTTGGCCCCCTTGGCGACCTGGACCATGGTGATCCGCATCTTGGTTGGGAAGAACTTCTCCGGGTCGGTCCGCTTGTGGGCGTGGCCCGCGCCCCCACTGTCGTCCTTCATCACCAGGTGCATCTCCTTGATCCCCTCCTCCCAGACGATGAGGTCGTTCTGCCAGAACGAGGTCATCTTCACGTCGCTCTCGTACACGCCCTTTTCCTTGTAGACCTGGGTGCCGGTGCAGCCGTACCCGGCCTTGAGCCCCTTGTTCGGGATGTAGCACAGGCTCCAGGTGGTCGGCGCGCCGCCCTCCGGCTTCTCGATCACCTCGGCCCGGACGTGGACGGTGCCGTTGCGGTAGTCCACCGGCGTCGTCCAGTCCTTGGGGCGGTCGGCGTTGAGCATCTTGTCGCGGACGTAGTAGTGCGACTTGCTCGGCTTGGAGTTGTCGGCGTCCTCCTTGGTGAACGTGAAGGTGGCGTCGAACAGCACGAACTGCTGCGCCTTCGCCTCGGGCGCACCCTCGGCCTTCTTGGGGTCCGGCTGTCCGGTCGCCAGGCCCGAGCAGGCGAGAGCGGTGATCACAACGGCCGTCCGCAGCTTGGTCATGGAACTTCCCCTCACACCAGGTCTTGTTGATTGCTCACTGGAGCCGGGCGCGGGGGGGGCGGCCCGGGGCGCGGCCCCCCCG
>NZ_JBHYGG010000237.1:0-1721 GCF_051859125.1 Gemmata sp. | reverse complement strand
TTCGTGCCTGCCTCCAACCGCTTCCGGAGGCAGGCACGAATGCCTGCCCCACCAAGGGCAACTGATCCACGCGATTCGGTATTACCTGCTCACCCGAGCGACCACGGCTTGCGGTACTCCTTGGTCAGCATCGCGGCGGCCTCCTTGTCGCCGACGATCTCCTCCTTCGCCGGGTCCCACTGGAGCTTCTTGCCGGTGCGGATCGCGATGTTGCCGAGGTGGCACACGGTGGCGCTGCGGTGCCCGATCTCGACGTCGCAGATCGGCAGCTTGCGGGTCTTGATGCACTCGATCCAGTTCGCGTGGTGCCCGTTCGAGACGTACAGCTTCACGTCGCCGGTCGCGAGCTTGTACGGGTCCGCGACCTTCTCGCCATTGAGGGTCACCGAGATCGAGCCGCGGTTGACGGAGATGGTCCCCTTCTCGCCCTCGAACGTCACCCCGCTCGGGTAGCCGCCGCTGCCGAGGCTGCACAGCACGTTGACGCCGTTCGCGTAGGTGAACGTCTGCTTCGCGGTCTCGGGGGTCTCGAACCACTTGTCCTTGTTGAACGTCGCCGAGCCCTCGACCGCGACGGGGCCGCTCTCGTCCATACCGAGCCCCCACTGGGCGATGTCGAGGTGGTGCGCGCCGAAGTTCGTCTGCTGGCCGCCGGAGTAGTCCCAGAAGAACCGGAACAGGTAGTGGCTGCGGTTCACGTTGTACTTCCGCTCCGGGGCCGGGCCGACCCAGAAGTCGTAGTCGAGCGCCGCCGGCGGGTCGGCGTCGGGCACCGCCGTCTTCGCCTTGCTCGTCCAGTTCGGCCCGGGGAGCCCGACCTTGACCTGCGTGAGCTTGCCGAGTACGCCGTTGCGGACCAACTCGCACGCCTGGCGGAACTCCTTGCCGGACCGCTGCTGGCTCCCGGTCTGCACGATCCGCTTGTTGTCGCGGGCCGCCTTCACCATCGCCCGGCCCTCGGTGACGACGAGCGACAGCGGCTTCTCGGTGTACACGTCCTTCCCGGCCCGGCACGCATCGACCGTCGGCAGCGCGTGCCAGTGGTCCGGCGTGCTGATCAGCACCGCGTCGATGTCCTTGGACTCGAGCACCTTGCGGTAGTCGTTGAAGGTCTGGGCCTTGGTGCCGGCCTTCTCCAGCTCGGCGGCCGCGGACGCGACGCGGTCCTTGTCCACGTCGCACACGGCGACGACGTTCTTCCGGACCGCCCCCATGTTCCCGCGGCCCTGGGCCCCGACGCCGATGCAGGCGATGCGGACGGACTCGGACGGCTTCTGGGCGGCGAGCAGCGCGGCCCGGTAGGTGGAGGCCGGGAGCGAGAGCAGCGCGCCCGCGGCGGCCGACGACTTCAGGAACGAGCGACGGGTCGGTTGGGACACGGGTACCTCGGAGAGCGGTGGGAGCTACGGAGCGCGGGTCGGTCCACGCGGCGGCGGCGGCCGACGCCAGCGCCTCAATCTTTCCTCACATCCAACCCGCGAGCGACCGGGAAGTCCCCGCGATTCGCGAAAAATTCGAACCGTCGGATGCCCGGTCGAAGTCATTGGCCTCACGCGGGCCGCCAACCACCCCTGCGGTTCTCGACAGGATTTCGACGGAGCACCCGCCAGTTCTTAAAATCGGTAGAAGAATGGGATCGGGCAATTGGGGTGTGGTTCAGGCGGCTCCCCCTCACCCGCGACTCGCAGAGCCTCGTCGCGACCTCTCCCCCGAGACCGGGG
>NZ_JBHYGG010000236.1:0-1768 GCF_051859125.1 Gemmata sp. | reverse complement strand
GCCCCCCGTCCGGGGGGAGAGGTCGCCGCGAGTCTTCGAGCGGCGGGTGAGGGGGCACGCGACACCACCCCACCAACCACGCCGAACCATTCCGCCACCGCTTCTTAGCGAGTCCCACAGCCCCGGCCTCACAGAGGCCGGCTACAGAGCGGCTACGGATCACCGCGATCCGGTTAGGAGTTACGCAGTTGCGCTCGGATCTGCTTGTTTTGGTGGGGCAGACATTTTTGTCTGCCTCGTGAGGCGACTGGCGGCAGACAAGAATGTCTGCCCCACCAAGCCAACTGCGTAACCCCTACCGGTGTCACTCGGTCGCTTCCAGCAGGCCGCGGATCCGGGCGACGAGCAGAACGAGGTCGTCCGGGGCGGCCGGCTTGACGAGGTGCAGGTCGATCCCGGCATCGGCGGACCGCCGGCGGTCGCTGTCCGTCCCCCGCCCGGTCACGGCCACGATCACCGGCCCCCGCCCCGTGGCACCCGCGCGGACCCGGCGGGCCACTTCCCACCCGTCCACCCCGGGCAGCCCGATGTCCAACAAGATCACGTCCGGCGCCTCCGCGGCGACCGCCGCGAGTGCCTCGTCCCCGCTCCCCGCCACCCGCGTGCGGCACCCGAGCAGGGCGAGGAGTTCGGCCGTCGATTCGGCCGCATCGGGGTGGTCCTCGACGACGAGAACGGACACGTGAGATCCGTATCGGGTGTGTTTGTTCACGGGAGCCTCGGGAGAGAGAAAGGGGCTGCCGATTCCGTTCGGTGACACTAAACCACGAATCGAGGTCGCTCCGACGAGGATGTTAGGACGCCGAACTCATTTCGCGATTTCCCGACACCGCGTCGGGTTCCCCCGACGGTCCCATTCCGCCCAAAGGAATGCTGAAGGTCCGGGTTTTGCACCCTCGCCCCCCCGCCGCATGTTCGATGAAGAATTGCGAGCAGCGGTCCGGTATAAGCACTATGTCGCCCCGCACCCTCCCTGGGGTGCAAATCGTCGTCCCAACGCACATCGAGAGGTGCCGATGAACGTGATCCGCATCCTGTTGGCCGACGACCACCCCGTGGTGCGCGAGGGGCTCAAGGGGCTCCTGGCCGGCGAGCCGGACATGGCGGTCGTGGGCGTGGCCGAGGACGGCCCGACCGCGGTCACCCTCGCGGGCCAGCTCGACCCGGACGTCGCCGTCGTGGACGTGTCGATGCCCGGGCTCAACGGCGCGCAGGTGGCGACCCGGCTGCGGGCCGAGCGGCCCGACCTGCGGGTGCTGGCCCTCACGGTCCACGAGGACGTCGGGTACCTGCGGCTGCTCCTCGGGGCGGGCGCGAGCGGGTACGTCCTGAAGCGGACCGCGGCGGCCGAACTGGTCCGCGCGGTCCGCGTCGTCGCCGGGGGCGGGAGGTACGTCGACCCGGCCATGGCCCACCTCCTGGTCGGCGGCCCGACGCGCTCGGCCGGTGAGACGGGGGCGGCCCTGAGCGAGCGCGAGGCCGAGGTGGTCCGGTTGATCGCCCTGGGGTACAGCAACAAGGAGATCGCGGCCCGCATCACCGTGTCCGTCAAGACCATCGAGACGTACAAGAGCAGGGCGATGGAGAAGCTCAAGTGCCGGGGCCGCGTGGACCTGGTCCGGTACTCCGCCGGACGCGGGTGGCTGACCGCGGACGCCCCGGCCGGGGCCGAGCCGAAGCCAACTCGCGAATAAGGCCCCCCCGGACAGAACCCGATGTAGGGCCGGCTGTGCCGGCCGCAACCTGAGCCCTCTGCGCTGCTTCGGCC
>NZ_JBHYGG010000235.1:0-60076 GCF_051859125.1 Gemmata sp. | reverse complement strand
CGGGCCTGTGCGAGACCCGCAGGCCCGGCCTCACAGAGGCCGGCTACAGAGAGGAATCCCTCGGACTTCGCCTCAGTCCCGGAACACGACGTCAAGGCCGCTCGCGCCGGCGGGGACGGCCTCGCGCACGGCCGGGGCGGCACCGTGGCCCCAGGTGAACGTCGGGGCGAGCTTCGCCGACAGGTACGTCCGCGCCGGGAGCGTCACCGCCCGGCCCTCGATGGTCAGGCTCACGTCGCGGTCGGTGTGGTTGTAGAACCCGACCGTCTTGCGGCCGTCGGCGGCGTCGCGGTCCGACCGGGCCGGGAACACGCTCACCGTCGGGCCGGCGCCGCGCCCCGCGGCCAGCGGGCTGGACCGGGACACCGACTTCTGCGGGGCGACCGGCGAGTCGGGCGGGAGCGTCAGCGACGGGAGCGAACTCGGCTTCCCGGGCTCGGGGAGTTCGGGGACCGCCGGCGACGGGATCAGCCCGTCGGGCAGCGGCGGGGCCGGGCCGGGGACCGCGGCCCCGCCCGACTCGCGGGGGAACTCGAGCGCCGGGGCCTTCGGCTCGGGGGCCGGTGCCGGCGTCGGAACGGCGGGCCGCTCGGGGACACTCGCCGGCCCCTTCGGCGCCGGGACCGGCGCGAACTCCGGTTCCTTCGGCACCACGAGCTTCGGCAGCGCTCCGGTGTCACTCGGGGTGTCCACGCCGGGGAACTTCGGCAGCGGTTGGGTGTCGGTGGCCCCCGCGGCGGGCGGGGCGGCCTTTCGCGGCGGGGCGGTCTCGGTCGCGGCGACGGGCGGCGGGTCCTTCCGCGCCGGCATCACGGCCGGGACGTTCGGCGACGCCACCGGGTCCGTCGTTCCGCCGGCGGGCCGCACGTCGGACGGCGGGTTGGCCGGGGGCCGCGGCCGGGTGGCCCCGGCGCTGGACGGCGCGGCCTTCGGCACGGCCTCGACCCGCGGCGGCGCGAGCGGGTAGCTGGTCACCGGCGGGGCGACGCACGCGGGCGGGCAGCACGGCACCCCGAGGGGGTACACATGGTGCGACGGGTAGTGGGCCGGTTCGTAGTGAGCGTACCCGTGGTAGTAGTCGTGGCGGGCGGCCCACCGGGGCCAGCACGCCGACGCCCAGTCGGGCAGTGTGCACACGGCCAGCACCGCGACCCAGCACAGGTGGCGCGTCATGGTGAAATTCCTTTTTCGGAGCGCGAACGGGTTCCCCCGACAGTTTGTAACTCTTTCAACGGTCGCGATTCAAGCCGGATTGCGCAGCGTTGAAGACGCCAGCAGTTGATCCGCAGATTCCGCAGATGGACGCAGATTTTCAGACGGAGGACAGAATGCTGTGTCGAATTCCTTGGCCTCACGCGGGCCGCCACGGAGGGCGGCCCCTACAAACCAAACGCAATGCATCTGGTAGGGGCCGCCCTCCGTGGCGGCCCGCCAGCCGCGTCCGGCGGATCTCGCCATGAATTCAACACAGCACCCTGATCTCTGACTTCTGTCCTCTGACTTCTAATCTGTGTCCATCTGCGGAATCTGCGGATAACTTTCTTCTTGATCGTGAAGGGCGTGCCCCATGCGAGTCGCCGCTCTGCTCGTGCTCCTGCTCCCGGCGGTCGCGCACTCGCAGCCCGAGCGCCCGCAGCGCTACGAGGTCGGCCGCCGGCTCAAGGCGTTCGAGGCCGCGTGGGAGAAGGTGGACGACCCCGCCGCACGGGGCCGCGCCCTGGCGGTCCTCCCGAACGCGACGAAGCAGTTCTTCGCTCTGAACCTCGGCGAGGCGGGCCGCACGCTCGACCTCGCGACCTTCGCGCTCGCGTCCGACGCCGGGCCGTCGGCCGGCCGGCAGTGGGTGTGGAGCCTCGACGCTGCGCCCGAGCACCGCGTGCTCGACGGGGCCGCGAGGGAACTCTCGGTCACGGTCCGCCCGCTGTACCCGGTGAAGGGCGAGTGGCCGAAGGCGCTCGAGCTGCAACTGTGGTTCACGAACAAGGACGTCGTGACCGTGAGGCCGCGCGAGTTCCCGGTCACGGTGAAGTTGCCGGTTCCGCCGCTCGGCGACGCCCGCGGCCTCGACCGCAAGCTGTACTTCCTCGCCGACGGCGCGAAGGAACTCCGCCCCGTGGCCGTCGGCGTGTCGCAGGTCGCCGACCTCAAGGCCCGCGTCGCGGCGCTCGCGAAGGCGGCCGACGCCTGGGAGAAGCTGGAGACGATCGAGCAGGCGACGGTCCGCGACCGCTCGCGGGTGCTCGCGGGACTCGTCGCGGGGGACGCACCGGACAGCGACCTCCCCGCGGCCGGGCTGCTCACGAACGCCGAGGCGATGCTCGACGGCGAGCCGTTCTTCACCCCGGCGCGGCACGGGCAGTTCTGGCTCTCGGTGCCGCTCGGCGCGAAGAAGTCGGCCCCGTGCCGCGTCTACGTTCCCAAGGGGCTCGACCCGGCGAAGCCGGTGCCGGTCGTGGTCGCGCTGCACGGGATCGGCGTGGGCGCGAGTGCGTTCTTCGAGGCCTACGGGGCCGGCCGGATCGTGAAGGAGTGCGAGGACCGCCGCTGGGTGCTGATCGCCCCCGAGTGCGGGCTCGGGCTGACCGGCCCGCCGGTCGCCGAGATCGTCGCGAAGCTCGGCGCGCGCTACCCGCTCGACCCGAAGCGGGTGTTCCTCGTCGGGCACTCGATGGGCGCGGCGCGGGCCCTGGAACTGGCCGCGACCGGGAAGTACGCGGGCGTGGCGGCGCTCGGCGGGGGCGGCCGGCTCGCGAAGCCCGAGGCGCTCGCGGCGGTGCCGGTGTTCGTGGGCGTTGGCGACAAGGACCCGTACGCGCTCGCCGGCGCACGCGGGTTAAACGCGGCGCTGGCGGCCGCTAGCGCAAAGGCGCTGACTTACAAGGAGTACCCCGGCGTCGAGCACCTCGTGATCGTTCGCGAGGCGCTGCCCGACGCCTTCGCGGTGTTCGACCGGGCCGCGGCGAAGTGAGCGAACCCGGCGACCGACGACTGGCGGGGGCGGCCGCGGGCGGGTACCTTCAACGCCGCGCCCGGTGCGCGGGCGGTTCGACCAAACATCTCCCCTGGAGCGATGCGATGCGGGCACTGTTCGGAATCGCGGCCGTGCTGGTTGCGGGCCTGGGCCTGGCGGCCGAGGACAAGAAGGCGGCCAAGCTCGACGGCACCTACCTGCTCGTCGGCGTCGAGGCCAACGGCGAGAAGATCCCCGCCGAGTTCATCACCAAGCAGCCCGAGGCCGACCGGACGCTCGTCATCAAGGGCGACCAGATCGTCACCAAGAAGGGCGGCAAGGAGGACGCGGCCGCGTTCAAGGCCGACGCCTCGAAGTCCCCCGCCGAGATCACCATCACGAGCACCGAGGGGGGCAAGGAGAAGGTCGTCCACGGGATCTACAAGGTGGACGGCGACACGCTGACGATCTGCGGCGTCGAGTCGGACAAGCCCGCCGACCGCCCCAAGGAGTTCAAGACCGAGAAGGACACCAAGGCCATGATCCTCGTGCTGAAGAAGCAGAAGGACAAGTGACGCCTTCGGGAGTGGGCAGTGGACGTATCCGGGCGAACCCTGAGCGCCAGCGAAGGGGGGGGGCGCGTCACCCCTCGCTGGCGCTCAGGGTTCGCCAACTACCAACCCACCACTCACCACTGTTGGGTCCATTGCGTTCGGCCCCGGCACGGGTACACTACGCCCGGCGGGGCTCATCACCCGCGTCCGTCCGCGTCACACCGAAGGGTTGCCATGAAACGGTTCGCTGTTGCCGCGTCGCTGCTGGCGGTCTCGCTCGCCGGGGTCGCGCTCGCCGACGAGAAGGCCCTCAAGGAACTCGAGGGGAGCTACGTCGTCACCGTCCTGGAGAAGGGCGGGAAGGCGGCCCCGAAGGAGGTCATGGACGGGCTGAAGGTGAGCATCAAGGGCGACGCCCTGACCATCACCGTCGGGGGCGAGGAGAAGAAGGCGAAGCTCAAGGTGGACGGGGCGAAGACGCCGGCCACCATCGACATCCTCCCGTCGGACGGGCCGGAGAAGGGTAAGACGTTCCCCGGCATCTACAAGGTCGAGAAGGGCGAGGTCACCATCGTGTTCCACGAGAAGGAAGCCGACCGCCCCAAGGAGTTCAAGTCCGAGGGCGAGGGGATGCTCATGAAGCTGAAGAAGGCCGAGGAGAAGAAGTAACGTGGGATAAGTAAATTCGAAGCACGAAATTCGAAGCACGAAAGCGGCGGTTGAATCGAGTGCTTCGTTTCGTGCTTCGTGCTTCGAATTTCTCGCCAGGAGGTTCACCATGCGGAAGTTGATCGCGGCCGCCGCGTTCCTGGCCCTCGCGGCCCCGGTCCTGCGGGCCGACGAGAGGGCCGACGCGGCCAAGAAGCTCGACGGCAAGTACGAGGTCGTCTCGGTCCTCGTCAACGGGAAGCCCGACGACAAGAAGAAGGACGAGGCCAAGGGCGTCGAGATCAAGGACGGCACCCTCTCGATCAAGGGCGAGAAGCGGACCGAGAGCGTGAAGTTCGCCCTCGACCCGTCGAAGAAGCCGGCCCACATCGACCTGTCCGTCGGGCCGGACGAGAAGGTGCTCGGCCTGTACGAGGCGAAGGAGACCGACAAGGGGCTGGAACTCGTCATCACGTTCTCGAAGGGGCTGACGAAGGACCGGCCCAAGGACTTCAAGGGCGAGGGCGAGGACATGATGGTCCTGACGCTGCTCCGCAAGAAGTGACCGCGGCTCCGGCGCGAGGCTCGCCGGCCGCGCCGGTGTCGGTGTGATCTGGGCGAGCGGGGGACGTAAGTCCCCCGGTGAGTGAGAATCGCGGTTCTACCGGGGGACTTACGTCCCCCGCTCGCCGAAGAGGGTGGCTCGCCCGGCCGCGCCGAATCCGGTTGGGCTTTCCCAAGCCCCCCCGTTTGCAATACGCTAACCCCAACGCCAGCGCGCGGGCACAAGCCCGGTGCTCCGTCATACGTTCCCGGCGGGCCGGACATGGAAGAGTCGTTCTTCGCTCAGGTCGCGAACATCGTCGGGACGCTCATCGACCCGCGGAACCTCACGAACCCGGACGCCTTCAAAGCCGCGCTCAACCAGCCGGGCGTGATGTGGGCCGCCCTGTGCGCCGTCACCCTGATCGTGTTCACCGAGACCGGCCTGCTGATCGGGTTCCTCCTCCCCGGGGACTCGCTCCTGGTCGTCCTCGGCGTCGTGGCCCAGCTCAGCGACTGGCCGCTGTGGCCGTTCCTCGGGTGCCTGTGCGTCGCGGCGGTGGTCGGCGACACGGTCGGGTACTGGATCGGCTACCGCACCGGTCCCGCGCTGTTCCGCCGCCCGTCGAGCCGGCTGTTCAGGCAGGAGTACCTCCAGAAGGCCCGGGAGTTCTACGAGCGGCACGGCGGGAAGACGGTGATCTTCGCCCGGTTCGTGCCGATCGTGCGGACGTTCGTGCCGGTCGTCGCCGGGGCCGCCCGGATGGAGTACCGGACGTTCCTCTCCTACAACGTGATCGGCGGCGTCGCCTGGATCACGAGCATGCTGCTGTTCGGCTACTACCTCATCCCGGTGGCCGACCCGATGTTCCAGCGGCTCCTCGACAGGCCGGACTTCACGTGGGCCAAGCACATCGACAAGCTGGCCGCGATGGTGATCGTCGCGTCGGTGCTGCCGATCGTGTGGAAGTGGTGGACCCAGCGGCGGGCGGCGGTCGCGGCCGCGGCGGGGGCGAAGCTCCCGGGGCCGCCGGTCCCCGGCGTGTGACCGCGGGCCGGGCGGTTCGTGGCCGGCCCGCGGGGCCGGCCGTCGCCACGGGGGTCCGAGGCCAGAACATCAGAAGCGCAGGGGCCAGGTGAGGGACGCGCGGGCGCTGCGGCACCTGCTCGTCCGTCCCCTGGGGTTCCGTCCTCTCATCTTACAAAGGGCCGTTCATGAGCTTCGGGGACGAGGCGGGGGTCGAGTACCAGACGTCGCGGGGCCGGGACTGGCCCAGCGTCCGGCAGTTCAACGTGTTCCTCGCCAACCGCATGGGGGCGCTGCTCGAACTGGTCCGCAAGTTCGAGTCCACCGACGTGCGGGTCGTGTCGCTCACCGTCGTCGAGACGGCCGACTGCGCGATCATCCGGCTCGTGCCCAGCGACTACGAGCGGGGGTACGAGGTGCTCACCGCCGCGAAGTACCCGTTCACCGAGAGCGACCTGATCGTCGTCAAGTTGCCCGACGACGACCGCCCGCTGCTCACCATCACCAAGGCGCTGCTCAGCGCCGAGATCAACATCTGCTACATGTACCCGCTGCTCACCGGCGTCGGCCCGCTCGGGAACACCGCCATCGCCGTCCACGTCGACGACTTCGAGTCGGCCGCCGCGGCGCTCGAGGGCAACGGGTTCACCCTGTTCACCGAGAGCGACCTGCGCGAGTGACCTGACGCGGGCAGTTGGCCTGAGGTGGCTAGCCCCTGGGGAAGGTACGCCCATGTGTGTCCGTATCGCGTTTAACCTGTGCGTCGTGCTCGTGCTCGCCTACCCGGCTCGCGCCCAGGAGCCGAAGGAAGCGGCGCTCAAGCCGACGCTCGTCCTGTGTGGCACGCACAGTGCGATTCTCAAAGAGCAGGCCGCCGTCGTCACAAATGCGGCTGCGTGGAAAGAGTTGTGGAAGCAGCACCGGGGGCCGACCCAAGACCCGCCGTTCACCGAGCAGTGCCAAGAGTTGGACGTTAACTTCGAGTCGCACTTCGTCGTGGCGATCTTCGCCGGGTCGTGTGACGAGTGTGAGGTGACACCTCGGAATCGGGGAGCGGATGTCGTAATCGGGTACCGGGCTCGTCTGTACTCCGTTGAACTCAGGGCCCGCATACCGCCGATCGACGACACGCGAAACGAGCGCGAGAAAGCGGCGGATGAGGCGAAGGAGGTCAGGGAGGTGGCAAAGGAGGCGGCCAAGGCTCCGTATGCGTTCGTGGTCCTGCCGAAACCAGTGAAAACAGTCGTGATTGAGAGAGACGTGCGTCGGAGCAAGTTCGACCCGGCGCTGTGGAAGGAAGTGTTTCGGTTCCCAGCACCGAAGGACGAGAAGTGAGTGAGCCCCGGTCCCCCGCTGGGCGCTCACCGTGGTGTTCCCTGCGAGCCCAGATCCGCCCGCACTTCTGTGGTTCGTCCGTGGCGAACCGCGGCGCTACGCCTCCAGCGCCTTCATCAGCTCCTCGATCACCGCGTCGGCGACGAACAGCCCGCGGCGCGTGAGCCGCACCGAGTCGCCGTCGTCGGCCAGCAGCCCGCCGTCCACCAACCGCTTCAGCCGGTCGCCCAGTAGGTCGTCGAGCCCGAACCCGGTCTGCCCGGCGAACCGGCCACGGGCGATCCCGCTCATGCGCCGCAACTGCGTGCCGACCGTCTCGAACGCCCGCTCCCGCGGGTCCAACTGCTCCGACTGGAACGTCGGCGACTCGCCCGAGAGCACCTTCCGAACGTACGCCTTCGTGTCGCGGGTGTTCAACTCGCGGACCCCGCCGGCGTACCGCGCCGCGCCGGCCCCGAACCCGAAGTACGCCTCGTTCGCCCAGTACCGCTCGTTGTGGCGGGTGCGGTGCCCGGGCCTCGCGAAGTTGCTCACCTCGTAGTGCTCGAACCCGGCTGCGGTCAGCCGGTCGATGGCCAACTCGTACATCGCCAGCTCGTCCTCTTCGGGCACGACCGCGACGCGGCCGCTGCGGCGCTGCTTCCACAGCGGCGTGCCCTTCTCGTAGGTGAGGCCGTAGGTCGAGACGTGGTCCGGGCCGAGCGCGAGGGCGGCGTCGAGGTCGGCGGCCCACGCGTCGAGCGTCGAGCCCGGGGCCGCGAAGATCAGGTCGAGCGACAGGTGCAGCCCGTTGGCACGGACCGCCTGGACCGCGGCCGGGATCTGCTCGGCGGTGTGCCGGCGGTCGAGCGCCGCGAGCGACTCCGGGCGGAACGACTGCACCCCGATGCTCACCCGCGTCCCGCCGCGCGCCGCGAAGATCGCCGCCTTCTCGGCCGTGAGGCTGTCGGGCGTGGACTCGATGGAGAACTCCGGCCCTGGCGAGCGGGGGGCGTACGCCCCCCGAGGCGTGGGGTATTCGACACACTCGGAGGGCTTACGCCCCCCGCTCGCCTCGGACTGCAACGGCAGCCACCGGTTCACGGTCGCCAGGAGCCGCTCGAACTGGGCCGGGTTCGGGTACGTCGGGGTGCCGCCGCCGATGAACAGCGTCTCGACGGGGCGGGGCGCGCCGAGGGCGCTCATCTCGATGTCGAGGGCGTCGAGGTAGTGGTCGATGAGGTGGTCGTGGCCGGAGATGACGGCGAAGTCGCAGTACCCGCAGTGGTGGCCGCAGAACGGGACGTGCGCGTAGGCGGTCCGGGGGACGAGCCAGGCGGGGTTTCGAGGTTCGAGTTTCACGGTTCGCGTTCGGGAGATCGCGGGTGCGGGTGTAGGTATGGTACACCCGCGGCCCCGACCCCGCGCCCGAACTTGAAACGTTGAACTCGAAACCCCGCGGAGCGTTGGTCACGGGAAGACGAACGCCAGGCCGGTCATGACGACGCCCTCGAAGGCGGTGCCGGTGATCGTCAGGCCCGGCGGGTACAGGTAGTACGGCACGGGCGTGCCGGGCAGGCACTTGCCGGCGCTGGTGTCCCAGAACCCGTAGGCGAAGCCCGACGCCAGGCTCTGCGGCCAGAGCATCACGTCCTTGTAGAAGTACAGGGCCGACACGAGCGGCTGGACGATGCCCAGGTCCCACCCGTACCGCTCGGCGTTCTTCTCCTCGAAGTGGAGACGGCGGTGGACGACGTACAGCGCGTCGTACGCCGTCTGCATCGGCGGGTACGCGGACGTCTTCGCGACGTACGGCGCGTTGCCGCCGACGGGCGCGACCGGCGGGAACCTGAGGGTCGCGGCGTAGTTCTCGTCCATCTTCACGTTCCGCTGGCGGTCGGCCTGGCGGATCGAGTTCATGATGATCTGCTCGAGCTGCGCGTTGTCGTAGATGTGGAACACGTCCTCGGGCTTGGGGAGGGCCGTGTACTTGCTCCGGTCCAGCGCGGCCTGCTCTTCCGGGGTGGACCGCTTCTCAATGTCGCCCTTCGGCTGCGGGTCGCCGCCGAGCTTCGGCTGCGGGTCGCCGCCGAGGACCGGGGGCTGCTTCGGGTCGGCCTTCTTCGGGTCCGGCTGCGGGGCCGGCGGCTGAGCCTGCGCGTCCGCGGGCGGCAGCGGGACCGCCAGGGGCGGCGCGGCCAGCGCGCTGGGCACCCCGGCGGGCGGCTGCGCCGCGGCGCTGGCGCCCAGTGCCGCGAGGGCCGCGGCGACGCACGCCGCGCTAAACGCCGTCCCCGCCGCTCGCTTCCGCGGAGCTGTAGTTCGGGGCTTCGTGAGTGATAAAGATGTCATGCGGGTGGCTCTCCTGGACCGACGCGGCCGTCACCTGGATGAACCGGGCCCTGGCCCGCAGTTCCTCCAGCGTCTTGCAGCCGCAGTACCCCATCCCGGCCCGCAGGCCGCCGACCAACTGGTACACGAACGGGGCGAGGTGGCCCTTGAACGGGACCCGCCCCTCGACCCCCTCGGGCACCAACTTTCCGTTCCCGGGGGTGGCGGAGTTCCCGTCCCGGCCCTGGTGGTACCGGTCGGCGCTGCCGGCCATCATCGCCCCGAGCGACCCCATCCCGCGGTACTGCTTGAACGACCGCCCGCGGTACAGGATCGTCTGCCCGGGGCTCTCGTCGAGGCCGGCGAACAGCCCGCCGATCATGACCGAGAACGCCCCGCCGGCCAGTGCCTTGGTGATGTCGCCCGAGTACCGCACGCCGCCGTCGGCGATCAGCGGCACCCCGGTCCCGGCCAGCCCCCGGGCCACGTTGGCGATCGCCGACATCTGCGGCACGCCCACGCCCGACACGATCCGCGTCGTGCAGATGGACCCCGGCCCGATGCCGCACTTGATGCCGTCGGCCCCGGCGTCGGCCAGGGCCTTCGCGCCCTCGGCGGTGGCCACGTTGCCGGCGATCACGTCGATCGCGTGCCGCTTCTTCAGCCCGCGGACCGTCTCGATCACGTTGCGGCTGTGCCCGTGGGCCGAGTCCACGACCAGCACGTCCACGCCGGCCTCGATCAGCGACGCGGCCCGGTCGAAGTCGTTGACCCCGATCGCGGCCCCGACCTTCAGCCGCCCCCGCGCGTCCTTACACGCATTGGGGAACTTCAGGATCTTGTCGATGTCCTTGATCGTGATCAACCCCTTCAGTCTGAATTGATCGTCCACCAGGAGCAGTTTCTCCACCTTATTTCGGGTGAGGATCTTTTCCGCCTCTTCGAGCGTGGTGGTCTCGGGGGCGGTCACCAGGTTCTTGCTGGTCATCACCTCCTGCAACTTCTGGTTGTTGTCGTCGAGGAACTTCAGGTCGCGGCGGGTCAGGATCCCCCGGAGCTGCTTCTCGTCGCCGGTGGTGATCGGGACGCCGCTGACGTGGTGCTCCTCCATGACCCGGCGGGCGTGGCCCACGGTGTCGTCGGGCGGGAGCGTGATCGGGTCGGTGATGATCCCGTTCTCGCTCCGCTTCACCTTGTCGACCTCGCGGGTCTGCCGGGCGACGGTCAGGTTCTTGTGGATGATCCCGATCCCGCCCTCCTGGGCCAGGGCGACGGCCAGCCCGCTCTCGGTGACGGTGTCCATCGGGCTGGACACGATCGGGATGTTGATCTTCACGTTCCGGGTGAGCTGGGTGCGGACGTCGGTGTCGCGGGGGACGACGTCGCTGTACCCCGGCTCCAGGAGCACGTCGTCGAACGTGATCCCCGTGTACGCAATGCGCTCGTGCATGACGGCTCCCGCTGCTGCCGGTGGTGGTGGATTCGGGATTATAGGGAGCCGGGGCGAAGGGCGTCGATGGCAACCGCCCCCGCGGGCCGGGGGCCGGAAATGGGAGCGGCCCGTGAACTCGTCACGGGCCGCCGCTGCGCTCGATCCGTCGGGCCGGGTCAGTTGCCGTACTCGCCGCTGAACCCGATCTTCCCGCCGATGCCGCCGATCCCGCCCTGGAACTGGCCGCCGAACCCGCCCTGGATCCCGCCGCCGAACCCGCCCTGGATCTGGCCGCCGAACCCGCCCTGGATCCCGCCGAACCCGCCCTGGATCTGGCCGCCGAACCCGCCCTGGATCCCGCCGATCCCGCCCTGGAACCCTCCTATCCCGCCGATCCCGCCCTGGATCCCGCCCTGGAACCCGCCGATGCCGCCCTGGATCCCGCCGATGCCGCCCTGGATCCCGCCGATGCCACCGATGCCGCCCTGGATGCCGCCACCGATGCCGCCGAGTTGGCCGCCCAGCGCGCCGCCGCCCTGGCCGAGGTAGCCCGGCCCGATCTGCGGGAACGGCCCGACGATGAAGTTCCCACCGCCGCCGCCGATGCCCCCACCGAGACCGCCACCGATGCCTCCGATCCCGCCGCCGAGACCGCCGCCGATGCCTCCGATCCCGCCGATGCCGCCCTGGATCCCGCCCTGGAACCCGCCGCCGATGCCGCCCTGGATCCCGCCCTGGAACCCGCCGATCCCGCCGCCGATGCCGCCCTGGAACCCGCCGATCCCCCCGATCCCGCCGCCGATGCCCTGGATCCCGCCGCCGATGCCGCCGATCCCCCCGATCCCGCCAATGCCGCCCTGGATCTGGCCTCCGATCCCGCCAATGCCGCCCTGGATCTGGCCGCCGATCCCCTGGATGCCGCCCTGGATCTGGCCCTGGATCTGGCCGCCGAGGCCCGCGACCCCGCCGCCGCCGATGCCCGCGACCCCGAGCGCGCCGGGGGCCAGCAGCGGGCGGAACGAGCCCGGCGGGACGTACGGGATGAAGTTGTTTCGGAACGTCCGCTGCTGGGCGCTGACGACACCGGTCAGCGGGAGGACCGCGAGGGCACTCAGGCCGAAGGTGGCGTACAGCAGGCGGCGATGCAGAGAGCGGAACATCACTGACCCTCAATGGTGGTGAGATCTCGCGAGTCCGACCCGCCGGCCGATCGGCACGGGCACCCGGAGGAGCAACCTGGATTGCTTTTGTACAATCCAGACTGCCCACTGAGGGAACGGATGCAAGTCCGGCTTGGAACTTGCGCGAGGACGGTTCGATTTTTCGCGACGGTTCCGGGGGTCGGAGCGGTTAGTCCGGTTCGGGGGCGAATGAAACCGCTCGGTCCGCGGGGCGTCCTCTCACTGAACGCGGCCCGCCGCCCGGGGTTTGCAACCGCCTTGAAAATATCGTCAAGTTCACGCGAATCCTCCGGTACGTTGGGTCGCGGCACGTCGGAACCACTTTGAGGGGAACTGGTCATGGTGCAGCCGAAGGGCGTCCGGTGGTGGGGCGGGTTGGCGGCGTTGGCGGCGGCCGTTGCGGCCACATCGCTGCCGCGCGAGGTTCCACAAGCAGTCGCCGGGCAACCGGTTGCGGCCGAACTTCCCGGCGGGCTCCGGTACGTCCCGACCGATGCGGCCCTGTTCGGGTACCTCGACGCTCCCAAGGTCTGGGGCAGCGCGATCGTGAAGAACGTCCGTAACAGCGACCCGAAGACGATCGAGCTGTTCACGACCGGCCTCAAGGCCGAGTTGGGGTTCGCCGTTGAGGACGTAAAGTCGGTCGTGGTGTTCGTACCCAGCCTCAAGGGGCCGCGCGACGCCGACCAGTACGGGCTTGTGCTGACCTTCGCGAAGGCGTTCGAGAAGGAGCGGATCGAGAAGGGGGTCGCGAAGCTCCTGCGGCGCGACGACCCGAAGGTGAAGGTTACTGCCCCCGACGACCGGACCGCGGTGGTGCTCGTGAACCTGTACGACGAGTTCGCCAAGCCGCGGGCCGCCAAGCCGGGGCCGCTCGACGACGCGCTGAGGGCCGCCGCCAGCGGCAAGTACGCCGCCGTGGCCGCGGCGACGCTCGCCAACCTGCCCGACGAGATCCGCGGGGACAACGTGCCCGTGCAGGTCCGCGCGTTCCAGCCGCTGTTCCACGCCGTCTCGATCTCCGCGACGCTCGACCTGGCCGCCGACCCGACGGTCGTCGTGAGGGTGCGGGCCGGCAGCGCGAAGCAGGCGACCGAGTGCGAGAAGGTGCTCGGCGCGCTGGCCGCGCTGCTCCAGGAGCAACTCGACCAGGGGCTGAAGGAACTCGTCAAGGACGCCGGTGCCCGGGACATCCTCGCCGTGATGCGGGCCGCGGGGCCGGCGCTGAAGGGGGCGAGGTTCGAGACCCTCGGGAGCGACACGCAGGCGACCCTGACGCTCCCCGGCGACCTGCCGTTCGGCGGCGCGTTCGTCGAGGCCCGCAGGAAGACCCAGGAGGCCGCCGCCCGGCTCACGGCGCTGAACAATCTTAAGCAGATCGGCCTGGCGATGCACGGCTACCACGACGCGAACGGGACGTTGCCGCCGGCGGCCGTGTGCGACAAGACCGGCAAGCCGCTGCTGAGCTGGCGCGTGCTCATCCTCCCGTACATCGACCAGAACGCCCTCTACCAGCAGTTCAAGCTCGACGAGCCGTGGGATAGCGCCAACAACAAGAAGCTGCTGGCGAAGATGCCGAAGGTGTACGCGGTCCCCGGGGTGACGCCCGAGGGCGGCACCGACACGCACTTTCGCGTGTTCGTCGGCAACGGGGCCGGGTTCGACTGGGTCAAGGGCGGGAAGCTCACCGACATTGCCGACGGCACGTCCAACACGTTCCTGTGCGTGACCGGGGCCGACGCGGTGCCGTGGACCAAGCCCGACGAACTGGAGTTCGACCCCGAGAAGGATCCGACGAAACTGCTCGGGGCGGTCGCCAGCGGCCGGGTGCTGGTGGGCATGTTCGACGGCTCGGTCCGCACGCTGCCGAATATCCCGCCCAAGGACACGCTCAAGGCGTACATCACGAAGTCCGGCGGCGAGGTGATTTCGGACGACGAGTAATCCGCGTAAGATGACCGAGCCCCGCGGGCCGCGCGCCCGCGGGGCGGTTCACGTCTCGGCCCCCGAATCACCGGGGGCCTCCCCGACCCGTGAGGGTTCTCGCATGCGTTCCGCCACCCGTTCCCTTGCCGCTGCGGCGCTCGCCGGTCTCGCGGCCGCGGTCGTCCTGTTCCGGCCCGGCACCCCACCGGCCGCCGCGGCACAGCCCGAGCCGGCGCTGCCGGCCGACCTCGCCCTGGTCCCGTCCGACGCCGTGGGGTTCGTCCATGTCCGGGCCGCCGACCTCTGGAAGAGCGACGCGCTGGCCGGCTTCCGGCAGACGTTCGAGAAGGCCGGCCCGAAGGCGCTCGCCGCCCTCGACGAGCAGTTCGTCCCCAAGATCTCCACGTTCGACCGGATGACCGCGTTCCTCGTGCCGGGCGGTGGCGAGGGGCCGCCGGTCCCGTTCGGCGTGCTGCGGTTCTCGGCCCCGTTCGACCCGGCCGAGGTCGTGAAGGCCTACGCCCCGGGCGCGGAGAAGGCCGCCGTCGCTGGGAAGGACGTGTTCTCCGCTCCGGGCGCCGGGTTCGACCTGTACTTCCCCGACCGGCAGCACGTCGTCGTCGGCCCGTCGGGCACCTTCGCCCTCCTGTTCGCCGACCGCAAGGCCAAGACCGGACCGATGGGGTACGCCCTCAAGCTCGCCGCGGCGGGCAAGCCGTTCGTCGCGGCGGTCAACCTTCAAGCGGTCCCGCTGCCGGCCCGTATGCTCGCCGACCTGCCGGCCGAGGCCAAGGCGCTGCTGAAGGCCGAGCACGTCACGCTGTCGGCGAGCGTCGGCGGGGCGATCACGCTCGACCTCGCCGCCGGGTACAAGACGGCGGAAGACGCGCAGGACGCCGAGAAGGCGATCAAGGTACTGGCCGAGTACGCCCGCACGGAACTGGCGAAGCTGAAGGACGACCTCGAAAAGCGGCTCCTGGGGCAGAAGGGGCCGCGCCCGGCGGGCGCCCTGCCCGAGGCGCTGCTGACGGTGTTCGGTCTGGGGGCACTCAACCAGGCCGACGAGTGGCTGGCCAACCCCGCGGCGTTCGTGAAGCGCGACGGCGCGATGCTCACCGCGAGCCTGGCGGTGCCGAAGGAACTCGTTGCGGTGTACGGAGCGGGGAGCGTGATGGTCGGGCTGCTGCTGCCGGCCGTGCAGAAGGTGCGGGCGGCCGCAGCCCGGATGACTTCCTCGAACAACCTGAAGCAGATCGCCATCGCGGTCCACAGCTACCACGACACGTACCAGCGGTTCCCGAGCGACATCGTCGACAAGAACGGCAAGCCGCTGCTGAGCTGGCGGGTCGCCATCCTGCCGTTCCTGGAGCAGGACAACCTGTACAAGCAGTTCAAGCTCGACGAGCCGTGGGACAGCGAGAACAACAAGAAGGCGTCGCAGGCGGTGGTGAAGGTCTTCCTGTCGCCCCAGGTGCCGGCGACCCCGGGCGGGTTCACGCACTACCGCGGGTTCTCGGGGCCGGGCGCGGCGTTCGAGCCGGGGAAGCAAATCACCCTCAACGCCATGGCCGACGGCACGTCGAACACGCTCATGGTGGTGGAGACGGCCGAGGCGGTAGAGTGGGCGAAGCCGAACGACATCCCGTTCGACCCGAAGAAGCCGTTCCCGAAGCTGACGAGCGTGACCGGCGACGACAAGATCCTGGCGGCGCTGTGCGACGGCTCGGTGCGGATGCTGGACCTGAAGAGACTCACCGAGGCGACGCTGAAGGCGGTCGTCACCCGCGACGCCGGCGATGCGCTGGGCAAGGACTGGGACGAGTGAGGCCGGACCGGGGAACGAACGGCCGGGCGTGTGCCGCTCCATGAGGTGCCAACATGCTGTTCGCTTCGGACTCTCCAGACGTTGGCACGTTGTGCTTCGCGTTCGTGGTACTGCTGGCGGTCGCGAACCTCGTGCTGTTCGCGGCCGCATACTTCTGGACGCGCCCGCGCCCAGGTGAGGAACCCGCACAGCCCGCCGTTGATGACGGGCTCGCGGGGCATCGGTTCTGGCGTCGCGTGATGGTGCTGGGGTTCCTCAGTTCTATGCCCGCGGTCTGGTTTGGCGGCAAGCTTGGGGTCCCGTTCGGGTTGACAGTCGTACCAAGTTGTCTGGGTGCGCTCTGCGGTATGATGCGGGTTTACTCATTCCGCTGCCCGCGGTGCCGTGACATTTTTGTGGGGGTTTGGATGAATCATAACATCCTGGCAAACCGGTGCGTTCACTGTGGCTACCCGCACACCACCGCTGAAGATTCAGGATTGGACGTGTGAGAAAGTGCGTGTTCAGTGCGAAGGGGGGGACTTGAACCCCCACGGGATCGCTCCCGCTGGAACCTAAATCCAGTGCGTCTGCCAATTCCGCCACCCTCGCAGGAGCGCCGACCGGGTTACTCTATGCGCCCGGCGGCCCCTTCGCTACCCGGCCGCTTCCACCGCGGCTGGTAGTTCCGCAGGTACTCGGCGATGTTGTCCCGCATGTCGATCGGGTCGAACCCGCACGTCCGCATCTCCTCGATCGCCCGGTCGCACGGCCACCGGTCGTACTCCATGCGGTACACCGAGCACATCGTCCCGGTGCGGTGGACGCCCGCGAAGCAGTGGACCAGTACCGGGTAGTTCGCCCTGTCGTCCATCACCGCCAGGAACTCGCGGACCGCGTCGTCGGCTGGCACCTCGCCGGCCTCGTCCGGGCTCCACAGCCGGGGGACGATGCGGACGTGCCGCACCCCGCGGGCCGCGCACATCTCCTCCTCCCAGGCGTCGGGCGACGCCCGCCCGGCGACGCGGGACGTGCGGAGCGTCACGACGGTCTTGATCCCCTTCTCGTGGATGACCCGCTTCAGCCCGTCGGGCGTGAGCTGGCCGCTCCGGTACAGGACCCCCTCGGTGACGACGCGGAGGTTGCGGAACTGCACGGCGTGCTGAGACGTGTACACGATGGGCGGGGCCGCCGCGATTCCCACGGCGGTGAGCCCCAGTACGACCTGCCACCGGCTTGCCATCCCGCACCCTCCACCTCGGCCGACAACCGGGGGCACGGTAGCACGACACCGGCGGCGTGAAAAGGCGGACTGCCGCGGAGCAACAGACGCCTTCGGCGGCAGAGGACAGAGGACAGAACAGCATACCCACTGAGGTTTGACTGTCCTCTGATTTCTGTCCTCTGCCGCCGAAGGCGTCTGTCCTCTCCCCACTACTCCAGGACCGAGCGGGGCCGGCCGGCGCGGTCGAGCAGTTCGATCTTCTTGACGGTGACGACCCGCGGGCCGACGCCGTCGAGTTCCTTGGCCTCCACCTTGAGGGTGACCCGGGCCGGGTGCAGGAATCCCCGCAGCGCCGGGTCGCGGACCTTCGCCGCGAGCGCCGGCGACGCCGTGAAGTGGAGGTTCCCGGGCCGCTGCTCCGAGAACAGCAGGAGCGACAGTTCCGGGTCATCGTCGCGGCCGGCGACCACCGGCGACAGGTACGCCATCACCGTCAGCTCCTGGCCGACGAACTTCTCGGGCGCGCGGTTCAGGGCCACCAGTTCGTCGCCCGCCGGCTCGGTGGCGGGCACGGTGCTGACGATCCGGTTCCCGCGGCCGATGAAGTCGATCTGCGCGACCCGGGCGGCCGCGGTCCCGTTCGCGGCCGGGGTGCCGACCTTGAGCGTCAGCCGCACCGGCAGCGCCTGGTCCTCGGGCGGGATCTCGCTCAACTGGGTCGCGACCTCGCGGTCGGCGACGAACGTGAGCCCCTCGGGCCGCACGTCGGAGTCGTCGGACACGGTCACCTCGTACACGGCCCCGCGCCGCGGCGTGCCGGGCACCAGCTTCCCGCGGACCGCGACCACCTGCCCGGCGTACTTCGCGAGGTTCTTGCGGAACGTCTCGATCGGGATCGCGTCGCTCGCCGACTGCACGCCGTTGAGCACGAACTTGTACGCGACCGGCTTCGAGCGGAGGACCGCGCCGGTCGCGCTGCGGCACTCCAGTTGGAGCGCGACGGCCGGGGCCTTCGCGCCGGCCGGCAGGCGGAACTCGCCGACCATCGCCCGCGTCGTGGCCCCGAGGTCGACCCTGGCGAGTTCGACCTTGTTCGCACCCGGCAGCGGCTTCCACCCGGCCTCGTCGTCGGCCTCGGGGGCGGGAACGGTCGCTCCGGTCCAGACGTGCAGCGCCGCCCCCTTCACGCGGTCGAGCGGGTCGGCGAGCGGCGCGAGCACCCGGAACGCGCCCTGGTTGGTCTCGGACCCGGACGACAGCACGACCGCGGGGTACACGCGGCCGGCGAGCAGCGCCGAGAGTTCGTGCGCCGGGATCGCCAGCCCGATGCCGCTCCCCTTGATCGTGGCGACCGCGACCCCGGCGAGCCGGCCGTCGGTGTCCACCACCGGGCCGCCGCTGTTGCCGGGGTTCAGCGACCCGTCGAGCTGCACCCGGCCGACGGCCCCGGCGTCGTTGAGCCGGATGCTCGACACGGCCCCGCGGCCGATGGTGATGTTCGGGTTCCGCGTGCCGATGGAGAGGGCGTCGCCGTAGGGGAACCCGCAGATGCGGACCTCCATCAGCTCGGCGAGCTTCGGAGCGAGGTCCGGGTCGATCGGCTTCGGCACCCGCTCGGCCTTGGTGACGCGGACCAGGGCGAGGTCGAGTTCCGCGTCGGCGGCGACGACCTGGCCGGGCCGCTCCCACTCGCCCGGGAGCCCGCTCTCGAACACGACGGTGACCTGCGGCGGCCCGTCGATCGGGCTGGCCGACCGCGGGCTGATGACGTGCTGGTTCGTCGCCACGAGCAACTCGTCGCCGGTCGCCCGGACCACGAACCCGGACCCGCTCCCGCGGACCGCCCCGGCCGACACCTTCAGGTACGCGGTCGCCTTCTTGGTCTCGTCGATCGTCATCTTCCCGCCGCCCTCGGGCGGGGCCGCCTTCGACGCGAACGGCGGGACCGTCAGATCGTCGGGGCCGATCTTCTGGAGCGACGGGACGAGAACGGTCGGGGCCGGGCGGTTCGTCACGCTGGCCGCGAACAGTTCCGCGAACTCGGGCGGCACCGTCGGCTTGGGCTGCGGGGGCAGCGGCCGTTGGCCGTCTTTCTTCGGCGCGACCACCTTCTTCGGGGCCGGCTCGGGGTCGGGGTTCGCCGCAACCGGCTTTGGCTTGTCGCCGCTCATCAGCACGACGACGAGGCCGACGACCGCGGCCATCGCGAGCACCGCCCCGCCGACGAGCAGCACCGGGAACTTCCTCTCGGGCTTGGCCCCGGCCTTGGCCTTCGCTTTTGCCTTGGCCCCGCGGCCCTTCGGGGCCGGTTCGGGGGCGCGGCGGGGTTCCGCCGTGGTGAACGGGTCGTCGTCCTCGACCGCGGCCGCTTCGGGCACGGGGGGCACCGCGGCCGTCGCGGGCTGCGGCAGGAAGATCCCGGCGCACTCCGGGCACTCGGTGGGCGGGTCACCGGGCCGCGGGGCCGGGATCGTGAGCCGGACGGCGCAGTGCGGACATTGCACGATCATAAAGTTCTCCCCGCTCTCCGAGGGACGCTGGGAAATGATGGTACGACGCGGTGAACCGCAACGCAACCGAAAGGCGGGGGCGGCTCCGGCAGCGTAGACGACTCGCTCCGCGAGTCGCACCCCGGCGCAGAAATTTTCACCGGTCGGCTCATACCGAATTGCGTGGATCAGTTGCCCGTGGTGGGGCAGGCATTCTTGCCTGCCTCCAAACGCCTCACGAGGCAGACAAGAATGTCTGCCCCACCAGACAGAAGCGAATCCATGAGGTTCGGTATCGGAGCCCCACCGGAGTCACTCGCGGAGCGAGTGACGTACCTTGTCGGCGGTCACTTCGCCTCGGGTCGGAGGAGCGGGAACAGGATCACGTCGCGGATCGTCTGCGTGTTGGTCAGCAGCATCACGAGCCGGTCGATGCCGATGCCCAGGCCGCCCGCGGGCGGCATCCCGTGCCGCAGCGCCCGGATGAAGTCGTGGTCCATCTTGGCCATCGAGTCCTCCTCCGCCATGCCGGCGAGCTGCTGGGCGAACGTCTGCTCCTGCGTGATTGGGTCGTTCAGCTCGGTGTAGGCGTTGGCGAGTTCCATGCCGAACACGTACAGCTCGAACCGCTCGGCCAGCGCCGGGTTGTCGCGCTTGCGCTTCGTGAGCGGGCACAGCGCGGCCGGGTAGTCGTACACGAACACGGGCCGGTCGAGCTTCGCCAGCGCCGGCTCGAC
The DNA here is from genome assembly GCF_051859125.1 of Gemmata sp. Lineage (NCBI taxonomy): Bacteria > Pseudomonadati > Planctomycetota > Planctomycetia > Gemmatales > Gemmataceae > Gemmata > Gemmata sp. The sequence goes on along the minus strand of NZ_JBHYGG010000235.1, from coordinate 39,915 downwards.
CCTGTGCTCGAACAGCTCGTGAACGAGCACGTCGTGCTCCTTCGCGGTCACGGTGCCGGTCTTCTCGTCGCGCAGTTCGAGCCGCACCTTCGCCGCGGTCGCGGCCCGGCGCACGGCGTCCTTGTCGAGCATGTCGCACCCCGCGTGCTCGCGCATCAGGTCCGCGTACTGCACCCGCAGGAACGGCGGCGCGAAGTTCACGACCCGGTCGCCGAACGGCAGGTGCCGCTCGCCGAACAGGTCGTAGGCCCGCTTCCGCACGGCCCGCGTCTTCTTCTCGCCCTTCTCCTCGTACTCCTCGGTCCGCTCGACCTCGGCGGCCGGTCCGACGGCGTCCACGAGCGCGACGATCAGCCCCTCGGTCAGCTCCATGATGCTGAACAGGTCGCCGTACGCCTGGTACAGCTCCAGCATCGTGAACTCGGGGTTGTGCTTCTTGCTGACCCCCTCGTTGCGGAACACGCGGCCGATCTCGTACACCTTTTCGAGCCCGCCGACGAGCAGCTTCTTGAGCGGCAGTTCGAGCGCGATGCGGACGAACAGGTCGAGCCCGAGGGTGTTGTGGTGCGTCTCGAACGGGCGGGCCGCCGCGCCGCCGGCGATCGCGTGGAGCGTCGGCGTCTCGACCTCCAGGTAGCCGAGGTCGTCGAGGTGGGTGCGGATCGTGCGGATGAGCTTCACCCGCTGCTGCGCCCGGCGGAGGGTGTCCGGGGTGTAGATCATGTCGAGGTACCGGTGCCGGAGCCGGTACTCCTCGTCGCTCATCCCCGACGTGTCCTTCGGGTGCGGCTCCAGCGACTTCGTGAGGAACGTGAGCTTCGTGGCCTGGATCGTCGGCTCGCCGGTCCGGGTCTTGCCGAACTCGCCGTCCACCCCGATGAGGTCGCCGAAGTCGAGCAGTTGGACGACCTTCCACTCGGTCTCGGTGAGCTTGTTGACGCGGAGCATCACCTGGACCCGGCCGGTCTGGTCCCAGATCTCGAGGAACACGAGCTTCCCGCCCGGCCGCATCCGCACGACGCGGCCGGCGGCCCGCACGGCCGGCCCCTGCTTGTCGTCGGCGAAGTTCTCGGCCGGCAGCTTGCGGACCTCGCCGATCGGGGTGACGCCGTCGAACCGGTGGCCCCACGGGTCGATGCCGAGGGCTTCGATCTGGCGGAGCTTGTCGAGGCGGACCTCGGCGAGGTCGGGTGCTTCGTCGGCCACTGGTACACTTCCGTTCGTGGTGATGGTGTGGGGGAGTTTTAGCCCCGCGGCGGATTCAAGGACACCCGCGGCGTTCGCGGCGTTCGCGGCCGGACGGCGCGCCGGGCCGTATTGTCACCCCATGCCGCGCCGCTCGCCGTTCACGAACCTGGCCCGCCAACTCGCCGCCCTCGCTCGGCCGCGGCGTGCCGACCTGCACACCCACACCACCGCGAGCGACGGCGAGTTCACCCCCTCGCAGGTCGTCGCCCACGCGCGGCAGGCCGGCGTCGCCGCGGTCGCGGTCACAGACCACGACACGCTCGCGGGGGTCGCCGAAGCACAAGCCGCCGCGCCGCACCTCGACGTGATCGCCGGCGTGGAGATTTCCGCGTCGTTCCGCGACCGCGAGTTCCACCTGCTCGGGTACTTCGTCCGCACGGACCACGCCGACCTGAGCGCCGCGCTCGCCCGCGTGTGTGAGCGGCGCCGCGAGCGGTTCCGCGAGTTCGTCGAACGGCTCCGCGTCGGCGGCCGAAACATCCCGGCGGACCGCGTGGCGTTGGTGGAGCAGGGGGCCGTGAGCCTCGGCCGTCGGCACGTCGCGCAGTTGCTCGTCGCGTGCGGCATCGCGCACAACCGGCACGAGGCGTTCCAGCGCTTCGTCGGGCCGCTGCGGGGCGAGGTGGGGCCGAAGGTGCTGGTGCCGGTCGAGGAGGCGATTCACCTGGTCCACGCGGCCGGGGGCGTTGCGTCGCTCGCGCACCCCCCGGCCGACCTGGACGACGACACGTTCCGCACGCTCGCGGGCTACGGACTCGACGCGCTCGAGGCCGAGTACCCGTGGGGCCGGAACTCGCGCACCGCGGCGCTGCGTGATGCCGCGGCGCGCTTCGGGTTCGCGGTGAGCGGCGGCAGCGACTGCCACGGCCCCGACCCCCACCACCGCATGGTCGGCACGCACGGGATCACGGTCGAGGAGTTGGCGGCGCTGCGGGGGAGGATCGGTTCACATCACGCCGGGGAACGCGCCGCCGTCGATGAGCAGGCTCTGGCCGGTGACGAACCCGGCGCTGGCTGAGCACAGGAACGCGCACGCCGCACCGAACTCGACCGGGTCGCCGAACCGCTTCGCCGGGATCGCCGCTTCGCGCGTGGCCCGCACGGTTGCGACGTCGGTGCCGGAGCGCGTCGCGGCGGTTTCCAGCGACGACCGCAGCCGCCGCGTGTCGAACGACCCCGGCAGCAGGCAGTTGATCGTCACGTTGGCGTGCGCGACCGACCGCGCGACGCCCGCGAGGAACCCCGTGAGCCCGGCGCGTGCGCCGCTGGAGAGGTCGAGGCCCGCGAGCGGCATCTTCACCGACCCCGAGGTGATGTTCACGATCCGCCCGAACCGCCGCGCGACCATGCCGTCGATGACCCGCTGGATCAGTTCGATCGGCGCGACCATGTTGCCGACGACCCCGGCGAGCATCGCGTCGCGGTCGATCTCGCGGAAGTCGCGGAGGGGCGGGCCGCCGTTGTTCGTCACGAGAATGTCCACCTGCGGGACCGCGGCCAGGATGTCGCGCTGGCCGTCGTGCGTCGCGACGTCGGCCGCGACCGCGTGAACGGTCGCGCCCGTGAGGTCGCGGACCTCCTGGGCGGTCTATTCGAGCGCGCCGGCGTCGCGGCCGTTAACCACGACGACGCACCCGGCCCGTGCGAGTTCGAGCGCGCACGCCCGGCCCAGCCCGCGGCTCGACGCGCACACGACCGCCGCCTTCCCGCTGATCCCGAGGTCCATTTCCGCCTCCGCTCCGGTGGTGCCGACGGGTTCAGTTTACCGGGTGCCGGAATCGTCGGGCCGCGAACCTCGCGGCGGCGCTTCCGGTCCCTCCAGTGGACCGGTATGCTCACCTCACGCACCTCCCGCAACCACGGACGCCCCAAATGACGACGCTCGACCGCTTCCGCGGCGCGCTGCTCGGCCTCGCCGCCGGCGACGCGCTCGGCACCACGCTCGAATTCAAACACCCCGGCACCTTCGCGCCGCTCACCGACATGGTCGGCGGCGGGCCGTTCGACCTGAAGCCCGGCGAGTGGACCGACGACACGAGCATGGCGCTGTGCCTCGCCGAAAGCCTCGTCGAGACGCGCGGGTTCGACCCGGTCCATCAGCTCGAAACCTACGTCCGCTGGTGGCGCGGCGGGCACCTCAGCGTGAAGGGCCGGTGCTTCGACATCGGCATCACGACGCGGGGCTCGCTCGACCGCTTCCGGCAGACGGGCGAGCCGTACCCCGGGCCGGTGGACGCCGACACCGCGGGCAACGGCTCGCTGATGCGACTCGCGCCGGCCCCGCTCGCGTTCGCCAACAACCCGGCGGAAGCGATCCGCCTTGCTGGTGAAAGCTCGCGGACGACGCACGGCGCGAACGTCTGCGTCGATGCGTGTCGGTACTTCGCGGGGCTGATCCTCGCGGCGGTGAGCGGCCTGGACAAGCGGGCGATCCTCAACAACGAGTACGAGCCGGCCGTGAACTGCTGGCTGGAGCACCCGCTCGCGGCGAAGGTGCAGGAGATCGCCCGCGGGTCGTTCAAGGTGAAGGAGCCGCCGCAGGTCCGCGGGAGCGGGTACGTGATCCACACGCTGGAGGCGGCGCTGTGGGCGTTCCACACGACCGACACGTTCCGCGCCGGGGCGCTGGCGGTGGTGAACTTGGGCGAGGACGCCGACTCGACCGGTGCGGTCTACGGGCAGATCGCCGGGGCGTACTACGGGGCGGAGGGGATCCCGGCCGAGTGGCGCGAGAAGCTGGCGATGCGGGAGCTGATCGAGCGGCGCGCCGCGGAGCTGCACGCGCTCGCGTTCGGCAGTTGAGAAGAGGGTGATCCGCAGATTACGCAGAAGACACAGATTTGAAGACCGAGGACAGAGATCAGAAGTTAGAGACCATCGGGTCTGCTTTCTGTCCTCTGCTCTGTGTCTGGAAATCTGTGTCTTCTGCGTAATCTGTGGATCACTCTCTTTCTCTTCCCCGGTCACTTCGCGGCGAGCTTGGCGGCCGGCGGGGTCACGAAGGCGTCGGCGATCGCCTGGCACTGCTCGACGGTCATCTCGCCGGGCTGGACCCAGATGCGGTACTTGAGCTTGAGCGGCTTCTCGGGGGTCAGGTCGTACTCGAAGTAGTCGCCGAACCGCCCGTAGTCGCGCTCGCTCCCGCGGGTCTCGCCGGGGTTGCTCGGGTGGTTCACCCGCAGGACCGTGTACCGCGACTCGCCGACCACGAAGCTGACCGCGTTCCACGGCAGGTTCACCGCCTTGGCGTCCTTCCCCTTCGCGTCCCAGTTCCGGGTCTCGCCCGGCTTGCCCTTGCCGTCGGGCCGCAGGTAGTAGGTGTTCGCCTTGCCGTTCTTCGACACCTCCATGTTGGCCCGGAAGTGGAACCCGGCGTGCTGCGGGTCGCCGTCGAGCCGCACCTTCGGGAGCGCGGTGGTCAGCTCGGTGCTCCAGTCGATGAGCGTGCCGCCGGGGGCCGCGTAGGCGGTGACCTCGCGGTGCTCGGTGGCGAACGGCTTGCCGTCCTTGCCGTTCCACGAGATCTCGCTGCGGTGCCGGCCGAGCGCGTCGCCGGCCTCGGTCACCAGCATCTTGTCGTGCTGCGAGAACACGTTGTCGGTGCCGTGCCACACGTCGGCGGTCTGCTTGTCGCCGAACGCGATGCGGTTGAACCCGAAGAACAGCCCGCGGTGGTGCGGGAACTGGCCGTCCTTCGCGGCCTTCGACGACGTGTTAGTCAGCACCGTCTTGCCGGCGACCGGGTCGTACACGTTGTGGAACGGCTTGAACGTGTAGTAGTGGTCCTTGGGGTCGCGCGGCAGGTTGAAGTACTGGAGCACGGGCCGCTGCTCGGCGGAGCCGTACACGAGTTCGAGCGGCGCGCCAGACTTCTCGACGAACTTGAACTGCGGCGCGCCGGCCTTGGTGACGGCGGTGGCGGTGACGGTCTCCCCGGCCTTGAGCTTGGGGAGCACGAACACGAGGTACTGCTTGACGGCGGGGTCGTCGGTGAGGGCCGGGCCGGTGACCTGGGCGGGCACGGTGCCGCCGGTCGAGAGTTCGACGGCGTTGGCGGTCACCGCGTCGCCGGCGAACGGGACGCGGACGACGACGTCGGCCCCGTCGGTCTTCCCGCCGGTGACGGTGACGACCGGCGCGGCGAGCGCGAACGACGGAACGAGCAGCGCGAGGACCGAGAGGCAGCGTTTCATGTGTTGCTCGGGACGGGAGTGGGTCACGACTTCGCGAACGCGAACGTCTTCGGGTGGCCCGGTACGTTCAACCCGGGACTTCTGGCATCAGCCCTTACTGAATACGAATTTCTTCGGGTTGCCGGAGAGCGCGCCGCCGGCGGCGGGCCGCCACAGCACGACCTCCTCGATCTTCTGGGCCAGCTCGAAGTCCTGGTCGGTGATGCCGCCGGCGTCGTGGGTCCGGAGCTTCACCCAGAGCTTGCCCCAGGTGACGGCGAGGTCGGCGTGGTGCCACGCGGCCTCGCACAGGTACCCGACGGCGTTGACGGCCATGAGCGTCTGCGGCCAGCCGTCGGTGTTGTACTTGCGGCGGATCCACCCGTCTTCGAGGTACCACTCGCCGAGCCCGCACTCCGCAAGCTTCGCCTTCACCTCGTCGTCGGTGTACGTCTTCTTGTCGGACATGCGGCACCTCGCAGGGAACTGGGTGGCGACCGGTCGCGGGGACGGGGTCGATTGTACGCGGCCAGCGTGCCCCCTGCTGGTGCCTTCCGCGCAACGCGCCGGTAACGGCTCCTCACGGTCGAGAGCCGGCGCGGGTACGATGGCCGCCGTCGCCTCTCCGGAGACCGCACATGACCCCGCTCGCACTGAGTCTGCTCGCCGCGACGCTGATCTCCGCCCCGCCCGATCCGGCGACCGACCAACCTGTCGTGGTCGTGAAGGGCGACGGTTTCGTCGTTCACGCCGTGGGCGGGGCTGTCGTGGAACCGAAGTTGTTCGGTCCGCTGCCGGCGTTGCCGCCGTCGCCCCCGCAGATCCTCCACACCGCGTTGCCGGCCGGCCGGCTGACCGTGCTGTTCCGGTCCGGCACGACAGTGGGCGTCCCGATCCCGGTGGGCCTGAACCGCACTCCGCACCACCAAACGCGAGTGATCGGTGCGGCGACCGACGACGAGCGACTGTACGTGCTCGTGTGGTCGGCGAAGTGGGTGGTCGAGGGCCACGGCACCGGGGATGTAAAACCGCCCGAGTCGGACAACTACGCGGTGCGGGTGTACTGGCTCAAAGACGGGACGGAGGTCGGGGCGTTCCCCGTCAGTGTTGCGAAGCGGCCCAAGTCCGTGCCACGGGAATCAATGGAAGCGGGACCGCTGGAGGTCGAGAAGACCGGCGGGGTGACCGTGTACGGGGAGACGTTCCGGTTCAAGGGCAAGTAGCGGGCGAAGTGAGGCGCGGCGGGTGATGACGCGGAACCGTAGGGCCGGCTGTGCCGGCCGCGGCCTCCCCGCTGTGCCCAGCGTCGGCCGGCACAGCCGGCCCTACGGCGTTCCCATCGGCCGGGAAACTAATCTCTCGTCACCGGCCGCAGGAGCCGCGAGGAGTAGCGGCCGAGGCGGATGAGGAGGACGCGGTTCAGGTAGCCGGTCGTGGCCTTCGCGCCGACCTTGCCCAGCATCTTGCCCACCACGTTCGAGCTGACGCCGACACCTACCACGTTCATCGCCTCCGCGAACAACTGGTCGTACTGCTCCTCCGCCAGCTTCTCCCACTCGGTGCCCTGGCCCGCGAGGTAGGCGTTGAAGAACACCCGGCTCAGCAGCACCGCCGTGCCGGTGCGGCCGGCCCGCAGGTTGTAGATGCGGCACAGGTCGGTCAGCAGCGAGAAGGCGTAGAACAGCGTCGCGCCCGAGTCCACCATCGCGTTCGGGGCCACCGCCGTCACCACCCAGATGCGGCTCCCCCAGTACTTGATGCGCGTCTCGGCCGCGGCGTCGAGTTCGGCCTGGAACCCGTCGCGGAACCGGGCGAACCACTGCTCGGTCGACGCGAACCGGTCGCGGTCGAGCAGTTCGACGCGCACCGCCGCCATCCGCCCCTGCATCTCGTCGGTCAGGCCCAGCCCCCGCAGCGCCTTGCGGTCCTTCTCGGTGTCCATCGGGTAGGTGCTGAGGTACGCTTCGATCTGCTCGCGGGCCTCGGCCGACTTCGCCGCCGCCAGCCACCGCAGCCGCGTCCGCCGCGACAGCTCCTCGATCCCCTTCACGCGGAGCTGCCGGTTGCGGGTGAGCCGGGCGTAGATGAACGCGAACCGCAGCGCCGCGAACAGCACGCAGAACGCGAACAGCCCGAGCCCCGCGTACCCGGCGTACTGCGCCCACTGCGGCTGCTGCGCGAGCGCGTTGACGAGGGTGATCGCCTGGTTCACGAAGAACAGGCCGAACACGCCGACCGTGCCGATCAGCACCGCGAACACGAGCGGCGAGCCGAACCACCCGAGCCACCCTAGGCCGGTCGGGTCGGACGCGAGGAGCAGTTCGGCCTCGGCGAGGTCGCGGCCGGCGGCGTCCTCGTCGAGCGCCTTCAGCGCGGCGGCATCGGCGACCGAGAGCGGCGCGAGGTCGGGTGCGAGTTGCGGCGGCCGGCCGAGTTCGGTCTCGCCGGGGCGCAACTCCGGTTCGGGGTCGTGGCGAGCGGGGGACGTCGGTCCCCCGGGCTCGGGAACGAACGCGGCCCGCCCCGCGGCCGGCACCCCGATCCGCACGTCGTCGTCCAGTCCCGTTGCGTTCGCGCTCATGGGTTCCCTCGTGCGAGTGCGGTTGGCGCATTGTACCCGACTTGCGGGTGCGCAGCCCCGTGCCTACTCTGTCCTTAACGCGCTGCCCGAATCGACTTCCCCGGAGGTCCACCGTGACCGACGATCCGACGAACTGCCCGCCCCACAAGCCGATGACCCGGGGGCTCGCCTGGGCCGGCGTCGCGACGGCCGCCGCACTGCCGGCGATCGTCTCCGTGCTGCCCGCGTCGGCGCAGCCGTGGAACGTCTCGGTAATCGGGGCCGTCGGGTTGTTCGCCGCGGCCCGGCTCTCCTTCAACCGGGCGTTCCTGTTCGTTGCCTTGGCGATCATCGCGAAGGACGCCGCCGTCTACTTCGCGCTGGGCATGGACCCGTACCCGCTGTCGTGGGTGTACTTCCTCGGCTACGTCGCGGTCGGGTACGCCTTCTTGCGGCGGACCGATTCACCGCTCACCATCGCCGGCGGCGCGCTCGGCGCGAGCCTGTTGTTCTTCACGGCCAGCAACTTCGTGAGCTGGCTGGAGCAGGCCGCCCCGTACGGGTATTCGCTCGCCGGGCTCGCGGATTGTTACGCGGCCGGCGTCCCGTTCTTCCGCGGCACGATCGTCGGCGACCTGTTCTTCTCGGGCGTGCTGTTCGGGGCGCACGCGGTGCTGAGCCGGGCGTACTTCCCGGCCGAGCGCGTGGTGCCGGTGCTCGTCACCACCGCGGAGGCCCGGTCGTGAAGTACGCCGCCGTGATCGAGTACATTCAGGACGCGGACAAGGTGAACGCGGTGCGGCCGACGCACCGGGCGTACCTGACGAGCCTGATCGAGAAGGACCAACTGTTCGGGTCCGGCCCGTTCGACGACGGGTACGGCGCGCTCATCATCTACGAGGCCGACTCGATGGAAGCGGCCGAGGCGCTGCTGCGGGCCGACCCGTTCCACGCCGCCGGCGTGTTCGTGCGGTGGACGATCCGCCCGTGGAAGATGGTGTTCTCGAACCCGCGGCTGATGCCCGCGTGAGTCGGTGGGGCAGGCGAGACTGCCGGCACCGCTACCCACTCGGGTCCCATTGGAGCGAACTGTCCTGGGGGAGCGCTTCGTCTGGTCCGAGCCCGAGCGCCGAGCGAGGGACAACGCCAACCCTCGCTCGGCGCTCGGGCTCGGACGGAGAGCGGTCCACAGGACCGGGTACTACCGCTTCCGCAGCACGACGACCGCGTACCGGCACCAGTTCCCGAGCCCCGGCAGCACGCGCAGCAGGCCGGTGTCGGCCGCGTCGCACGCGCGGCACACGGTGCGGTTCCGCCACACCCGCCGCACCATTCCCAGGAGCTGATAGCCCCGCACGTCGAGGTCGGGGAACGTCGCCCGCAGCGGCGCGAGGTCGCGGCGCGTGAGCGGCACCTCGTCGGGGGTGCGGTCCTTGCCGGGGTACGGGAGCCGGCGGCGGGCGAACGCGAGGAGCGGGTTCCCGCCCCACGGCTCGCAGAACACTGCCACGCCACCGGGCCGCATGACGCGGTGCAGCTCGCGCCCCGCCCGCGAAAGGTCGAGGTGGTGCAGGATCGCGTTCCCCCACACCGCGTCGAACGACCCGCTCTCGAACGGCAACGCCTCGCCGTCGGCCGCGACGCACTCGACCGCCACGCGGTTCACGGCGGCGCGCTCGCGGGCCTCGGCGACGTACCCCGGGGAGAGGTCGAACGCGGTGACCGCCGCGCCCGCACGCGCCATTACGACGGCGGCCATGCCGTGCCCGCACCCGTAGTCGAGGGCCCGCTTGCCGCGGAGGTCGCCGAGCAGCGCGAACGCCGGCCGCACCCACGTCTCGTGGTCGAGGAAGTCGGCGTCGGCGAACGCGAGGTCGGCCCGGCCGGTGCGGAAGCTGACGGCCCGCTCCGCGGCCTGCTGGTCGTGGAACACGCGCTCCGCTTCGGTGCGGTCGGCGTTGAGCGTTTCGAGTGGCACGTTCGAACCCCTGGCCCGCGAGTGGTCCCCGGAACGGGCGGTAGTGTACACCGGCCGGTCGCGGAGGTCACGAGCGGTTGAGATTCCCGCTCGCGCTCGACGCGAACGCCGTCGAGATCGTCCCGCGGTGAGGTCACGAGAAGACGGAGTTATCCACAGATTACGCAGAAGACACAGATTAGAAATCAGAGGACAGAGGACAGAGGGCAGCCCCGGAGGGGCGACAGATGGTAGCCAGGGGTGGAGCGAGTCTTCGAGCGTGAACCCCTGGTCCGGGGCGCCCCGCGTCGCGCCGGGGACCAGGGGTTTGCCCGCACGCGGGCCGCACCCCTGGCTACCCTCGGTCGCCGCTCCGCGGCTACAACACAAACATCCAGAGCGCATCTCTGTCCGGAAATCTGTGTCTTCTGCGTAATCTGTGGATCAATCTCTTCCGGCTTCACTCCTTGCCGAGCCGGCGCAGCGCTTCCTTCGCGTCCCAGTACAGCGTGTGGCCCTCGTAGGCGGTGACGGCGCTGTAGAACTTGATCGCGTTCGGCGTGTCGCCCTGGGCCTCGTAGCACTTCGCGATCTGGTAGATCGTGTCGGCCCCGCTCTTGTGGTAGTCCTTGTAGTCCGAGTAGCACTTCAGCGCCAGGTCCGGTCGCGAGAACTCCTCCAGGTAGAGCTGCCCGAGGAGCTTCGTGGTCGTGTACCACGCCTCCTGCTCCTCGCCCGACCCCTTCTCGGCCTCGCGGACGTCTTCGAGGATCGCCACCCCGGCGTCGCGCTCGCCCTTGCGGAGCAGCACCCGGGCCTCGATGAGCCGCACGCCGTTGCTCGTCGGCTTCATGACGCGGGCGAGGGCGCTGAGGTGCGCCGCCCAGTCGAGCAGGTCGGCCCCGCCGTCCTTGGTGTTGAGCACCGACATCGCCTTCTTCACGCAGTAGCTCACGTCGAACCACCGCACCACCCGGTCCTTGACCTTCTCCAGCCGCTCGGGCTCGACCGAGTAGTAGAAGGTGTCCTTCTTCTTGAGCAGGTCGGTGTCGGTGCTGCTGTACGTCAGCCCGGTCTCGGTCATGAGCAGCGCGTTCAGCGCGTCGCCGGTCTTGCCGTAGAACTCGGCGAGCTTGCGGTACGCGTCGAGCGCCGCGGGGCCGCCGTCCTCGAGGTACTGCCGCCACTCGGCGATGGCGGTCTCGAAGTGCGCGTGCGCCTCGGCCCTGCGGCCGGCCGCGCCGTCGGCGTCGCCGCGGGCCGCCGCCTCCTCGGCAGCGGCGAGCAGTTCGTTGCCCTTCGCCTCGGCGAGCGCCGCGAGCTTGCGGAGCGCGTCGGTGTAGAACGCCTTCTGGTCGCGGTACAGCTCGCGCGGCCCGACCGCCAGCCCGACCTGCTTCGCCGACTCGTACGACTTCCGCGCGTTCTCGGCGTCGCCGTGCTTGTCGTACACCTGCGCCAGCTTCACGAAGATGCCCGGCCCCTTGTCGGGAAGGCCGCGGCCGGCGATCCGCATGTACCCCATGCCGCGCTCGCGGCGGTCCGGGTCGGCGTCGTCCACGAGCGCGAGCCCGAGTTGCTCGACGTACTCGAACGAGAAGTCCTTGGGCCGCCCGGCCGCGGCCGCGGCGATGAACTCGCCCTCCGCGAGCTGGGCGTACAGCATCGTGCGGTACTCCTTCGCCGCGGGGTTGGTCGGCTCGGCCGCGAGCTTCCGCTCGGTCGCGGCGATCAGCTCCATGCGGCGGCCGGGCTTGTTCAGCTCGTCCCACCCGAGCCGCTCGACCAGCTTCGGGTGCAGCCGCAGGGCGAGGTCCCAGGCGTCGAACAGCACGCGGCCGCGGACGACCGGGTGGTAGCCGGGGGTCTCGGGGCTGAGCAGCCGGGCGAGCGTCTCGGCGGCCGCGTCGTACTGCTTCGCGTGCATCAGCGAGACCACCCGCAGGTAGTCGATCTGCGCGAGGTACGCGGGCTTCTTCTGCTCCACGAGGGACAGGAACCTTTCCGCCTCGGCCCGCTGGGTCGGCGTCGGCACGGTGCCGGCCGGCATGAGCAGGGCGGTGGCCCGGTCGAGGCACAGGGTGAAGTCGAGGGCGCTGACGAGCTGCGGGTCGCTGTCGATCTGCGAGAGGGTCAGGTTGTTGTGCAGCGCCACGAGCCCCTGGCCCGCGAGCGGGCTCCGCGGGTCGAGTTCGAGCGCCCGGTTGAAGAACTGCACGGCCAGCGTGAGCCGCCCGAGGTTCATGTACCCGTACCCGCGGAGGACGTGCTTGAACACCCGCAGGCCGGGCATGATGCGGGTCGCGTACACGAAGTACAGCGTCACCGGGATCAGGAACGGGGCGGCCGCGCCGAGCCCCGGGAACTGCTTCGCGAACCCCATCAGGTGCAGCCCCACGCCGAGCGCGGCGCAGAACGTCATGATCTCGACCTCGGACTCCTCCGACTCGCCGCAGAACGTGAGCAGGTAGAAGAACGGCAGCCCGAGCAGGATGTACGCGCCGAGGTTGAACCGGCGGGCCGGGTCGTCGAGCCCCGGGACGCGGGCGACGTACTGGTCCGCGAGGTACACCATGAGGGCCGCGACCCCCAGCCCGATCCAGAACCGGCGGGTGCGGTCGGGCACCTGGCGGAACCGGTACAGCGCGAGCCCGAGGACCGCGCCGCCGAAGGCGCAGTACCCGAGCCACTCGCCGGCCGGCGGGGTGTGCCGGATGTCGGCGAAGGTGAGGCCGAAGGCGCCGGCGAGGTCCCCCGCCCACGGCTCGGCCCCGGCCGTGCCCGAGAGCACGCCGACGAGCAGGCCGGACACGATGCCGGCGTAGATGAACGTGGGGCTCTCGAGGAGCACCATCAGCGGGAACGCGACCCAGTTGTGCCACGGCCGCAGGCCGCGGGAGACCTGCAGCGCGGTCCCGGCGGCGAGGCCGACGGCGAGGCCGGCGCACACCCACCCGACGACCCACGCGATGTCCACCCAGGCGTCGGTCGGGCCGCCGGGCACCTGGAGCGCGAAGAAGACCCACAGCCCGAGGAACACGCCCTTCAGGATGTACTCGTTGCGATGCCAGCTCGTCATGGCCGATTGCACCCGGTAGAGATGGTGGGCGGTCCCGCCGGGTCGCCGGAAGGTCGGCGCGGGACCGGAGACGTTCCCTCCGCCGCGGGCGTCCCGGAAGGTTGGGGCCGGCGGCGGAACCAAGGGGGCAGGTACACGGTGAAGAATAGGGCGCGGCCCGCAACCCGGACAAGGGGAAGGTTTTGGCGCGGCCGCTCCGACCGGGTCCGGTCTTCCCGTTGCTCCCCGTCGCACCGCAGAGCGGATGTGACGGGGAGCGAGAATCGGGCACGGGTGCGCATCCCCCACTGCCCCGGGCTCGTCCCAACTTCACGCCCCGCACGCTTGACGCACCCCGCACGTCGCCTTATCCTCGCTGCAACGTTCCCGGGGACCGGTGTTGCGCGCCCGTTCTGCGACCCGCCGACGCGCTGGCGGTCCCGGCCGTGATCGGTCAGGTGGCCCCGCACCCGTGCCCCGGTTTCGGTGAATATCCCCCGAACGGCCCGCGTCTCAACCGGCGAGAGTCGGCCGCGGGTTCGGTTCCCGCCGCGGGCCACGCCCCAGGTTTTCAGCACGCCACCCGCGGGCCGCGCGCCCCGCATCTTGAGTCCAGTCCGCCGCGTCGGGTCGGCGTTCGCCCCGGTGCGTTCAGACGGTTCCCTGTGAATGAAAAGGTGTTTTGATGCTGCGGAAGATCACGAGTGTTGTTGCGGGCCTCGGCATGGCCGCGCTGGTCCTCGCGTTCGGCGGGTTCGGCACGGCCGCCGACGACAAGAAGGATGACAAGACGCCGACGATCAAGGAAATCATGGCGAAGGGGCACAAGGGGACCGAGGCCTACATGGGCAAGGTCAAGGCCGCGGTGAAGGCCGAGAAGTGGGACGACGCCCAGAAGTACGCCAAGGCGATGTCGGTCTTCGGCGCGGCGCTCGGCAAGAACAAGCCGAAGAAGGGCGACGCCGACTCGTGGAAGACGCTGAGCGAGAAGTACGCCGGCGACACCAAGGCCCTGTTCGACGCGACCGAGAAGAAGGACGCCAAGGCCGCCAACGATGCGCTCGGCACCATCGGCGAGTCGTGCAAGGCGTGCCACACGCCCCACAAGTGAGGTTCAGCCCCGCCGCGTCGCAGCGCCCGGGCGGCCCCGCCCGGGCGCGTTCGTTGGCGTCCCCCCCAACGGGGCATGGGGCACGCGGTGTCGATTCGGGCGGTGCCAATCGCGCGTCTGGATGCGCGTGCAGGTGGACGGACTTTTCGTGAGATCGGTGACTCGCGCGGCTGGATGTGTGTAACAAGGCGGTGATTTCGTTTGCTCGCCGTACCCCGTGGGGTACCATTTCTTCTGCCCACCGTTCATCCCGCCAGGGCACCCCGCCCAGTACTTTTCCGGAACTTTCGCAATGCCACACCCATCGTCCCGACGGACGGGCTTCACGCTCATTGAGCTGCTCGTCGTCATCGCCATCATCGCGATCCTGATCGGGCTGCTGTTGCCCGCGGTCCAGAAGGTCCGCGAGGCGGCCGCACGCATGGCGAGCAGCAACAACTTGAAGCAACTCGCGCTCGCCGCGCACTCGGCAGCGGACACGCGGGGCGTGCTCCCGCCCGGGTGGATCGGGTGGGACGACCCGACCGGGGCGCTCGGCTCGCCGTCCACCCGGGCCAGCAACCGCGGGCCGTGGGGGTTCCCGAACAAGCCGCCGACCGTGGTAACGGGCGACATCACGTTCTTTTTCTGCCTGCTCCCGTACGTCGAGCAGGACGCGTTGTTCTCGACCGGTGCGTACACGATCAGCAAGTCGGTCGGCGGCGCGCCGCTGGGCAGCTACGCGCTCAAGGTGCTCCAGTCGCCCACGGATTACACTAATCCCGGTAACGGCAAGGACACGGTGACGGGCGCGAACATCGGGTGGATGGCCGGGGGCACCACCTGGGGGCTGAGCAGCTACGCGTACAACTTCCAGGTGGTCGCCCGGACGACCCCGGCCAGCGGAACGTACTGGTGGTCGGCCGCCGAGAACAACCCGCTCCGCACCCTCGGCGCCGGGTTCCCGGACGGGCTCTCGAACACCATGTTGTTCGCCGAGAAGGCGATGAAGTGCGTGGGCTCGGGGTCCGGGGCCGGCGCGACCGCGTACACCCCGGCGTTCGTCGGCCCGTGGCAGCACGAGCCCGACCAGCCGAACTGGCGGGCGTTCTTCGCGGGCGACGTGACCGCGTCCGGGTCCACGTTCCTCATCGACACGTTCCAGCTCGCCCCGAAGTCGGGGGCGTGCGACTACCGCCGGGCGACGGCGTTCACCGCGGGCGGGTGCCAGGTGGCGCTGGCCGACGGGAGCGTCCGCACCGTCAACCCGAGCGTCACCGCCGGTACCTGGAGCGCGGCGATCCTTCCCTCCGACGGCGCGCCCCTGGGCAGCGACTGGTAACCCGGGAGCACACCATGCGAATTGCGACTCGGGCGGTGCTCTGCGCCGCCGCATTGGGATTGGTCGGGTGCTCGGGGGGCGCGAAACTCGGACCCGTGACCGGGACCGTGACGCTCGACGGGCAACCCGTGCGGGCGGGGGTGGTCACGTTCGTGGCGGCGGACCGCTCGAACGCCGCCAGCGCGGAGATTACCCCCGAGGGGACGTACTCGATCCCCGACGCGCCGATCGGCGAGGTGGTGATCTGTGTCAAGACCCGGGACCGCGAGTTCATTCTCGGCCCCGGGTCCGGCCCGCCCCCGGACCCGGCCCTCGGGTCGGCAGGGGTCAAGAGCAACCAGAAGAAGAACCCGCTGTTCGTTCGCACTCCGGAACGGTACGAGGACGCGACCAGGACCGACCTGCGGGCCACGATCCCGGCGACCGGCGCGCCCGCAACGTTCGACATCGCGATGACGAAGTAGTCCGCCCGCGGCGGGCCGCCCGGCCCGCCGCCACCTCCGAACATCCATTCGCCTTCCCGTGTCGGGTACAATGGGGTATCAGCCGCCCCTCCGGGGTCCGTCCCGGTCCGTCCCGCACGGAGTGTGCTCGAATGCCCGACCCGGACGAAGTCCCCACCCGGGGCCAGAAGGCGGCCCGGAAACGCCCTACCCGGCCGATCAAGGCGCCCAGGAGCAACCTCCCCGACGACGGCAAGTCCTTGTTCCTGGGCTGGGACGGCACCGAGCACGTGCCGACGCTCGGGTTCCGCCCGTCGGCCGGCCCCGACGCCGCCCGCCCGCCCCTCACCTACGGTGGCGACGGCCACCTCATGACCATCGCGCCGACCGGCGCGGGGAAGGGGGTCGGGGCCATCATCCCGGCGCTCCTCACCTACCCCGGGTCGGTCATCGTCACCGACATCAAGGGCGAGAACTACCAGGTCACCGCCCGGTACCGCCGCGACCTCGGCCAGCAGGTCGTGGTCCTCGACCCGTTCGGCCTCGTCACCGCCAAGGACAAGGGCGACAAGCTCAACCCGTTCGACCTGTTCAAGGTGCCCGGGTCCGACCTGGAGTCGGACGCCGAGATGATCGCCGCCCAGCTCGCCGTCGGGCACGAGTTCTCGTCGGACCGGTACTGGGAGGACACGGGCCGCGGGCTGGTCGCCGGGCTGGTCGCCGACGTCGCCACCAGCTCCCCGCTCGACAAGCGGAACCTCTGCGCCCTGCGCGAGATGCTGTACAACGACGACCTCGACTACACCCTCGCGGTCGCGCTCGATACCCGCAAGAAGACCATGTCGCCGCTGGCCCGCGACGAGTTCATCGCGTACCTCGCCGCCCCGTCCGACAAGACCCGGCCGTGCATCCGCACCACGGCGACCACGTTCGTGAAGTGCCTCGGCAGCAGCGCCGTGTCGCGGAGCCTGGAGCGGTCCACGTTCGACCTGTGCGACCTGCTCAACAACAAGCCGATGACGATCTACCTCGTGCTCCCGCCCGAGAAGCTCTTGAGCCACCGCGGGCTCATGCGGCTGTGGGTCGTCACCCTCATGACCACGGTGATGCGGCGGACCCGGCTCCCGAAGCAGCGGACCCTGTTCCTGCTCGACGAGGCGGCGCAGCTCGGCTCGCTCGACCTGCTCCCGCAGGCCGTGAGCCTGCTCCGCGGGTACGGGCTGCAGGTGTGGACGTTCTGGCAGGACCTGAGCCAGTTGATGAAGCTGTACCCGAACAACTGGGAGGCGATCGTCAACAACGCGGCGGTGCTCCAGGCGTTCGGGGTGCCCGGCCACGCGGCCCGCGTCGGGTGGCGGTCGGTCCTGGGCGACTTCGACGCGCAGCTCGCGACCGAACTGCACGCCGACGAGATGCTGGTGGCGATCACCGGCCAGCCGACGACGCGGCACACGCGGGCCAACTACCTCACCGACCGCGCGTTCGAGGGCCGGTTCGAGGCCAACCACCGGTTCCTCGGCCCGGAGCTGTGACCCCGCCCCTTCGCGCTTGAGCCGGGGGGCCGGAGTATGCTGTCGCGGGTCGCTGCTCACCCCTCTGGGGGTGCCCGCATGAACTGTCACGCCTTTCCCCACATCTGTCTCGCAGCCGCGGGCGCGTTCGCCAGGCATCGCACCGGTCGGCCCCTGCCGCCGCGGGCTCCGTGACCGGCAAGATCGGGCGGCGGTTCGTCGATAAGCACGGCGTGACGATCGGCTTCACCGTCCTACGATGTAACTTCCGGACGTCCCATGTTCTCTCGGAGCTCCACCATGATGCGCACTTGGAGGCGAGGACTTGTTCTGGTGCTCGCGATTTCTGTGGCAGGTTGCAGCGGAAACAGCGAAGCGGATGCCTACTACAAAGACTACATTGCTACGCAAAACGCTTTGGCGGAGGCCCTTGAAAAGAAAGAACCCCTTGACAGCGTCAAGGCCGCTGCTGAAAGAATGGTCCAGGTCAGAGATAAGGGGAAGTCGATTAAGTGGAGGAGCAGCGAGGAGGAGGCAGAGTACCAAAAGAAATACGCACAGCAGTTGCTCAACGTTCACATGCGGACAACGGGCGCTGCGAATTCGCACCCCGACGGCGCGGCTGTTGTGAGCGAGGTCATCCAGGGCGACGTGATGAAGGATCTCGAGAAGATGCAGAAAGACGCGATGAAAGATAAGGGCCAAGATCCCGCAAAGAAGATCAAGTGACGAGCATTTCCCGGACTATCATATCGTGGTTCGTTTGGCTGCTCGCCGTGCGTTGACGCGTCCCGCGATCGCGGGGCGCGTATTGCTTCGCCACACCGCAGACCCGATAATCTCACTTCGACCCGCCCCGCCTCGGTCTCCCCTCCCCGATCCGAAGGAGCCCCCAATGGTCCGCCTGGTACTCGCCCCGGCGCTACTCGCCGCGGTCGCCGCGCTGCCGGCCGCCGCGCCGGCCGACGAGAAGAAGCCCGAGGCCAACATCACCTGGAAGAAGACCGTCCTCGACACGAAGTTCCGGTCCGAGGGGGTCGCGGTCGCCGACGTCAACAAGGACGGCAAGGTCGACGTGCTCAACGGCGAGTACTGGTACGAGGCCCCGGACTGGAAGCCGCACGAGCTGCAGCCCCCGGCCGACTTCAAGGACGGGCTCGGCAACTACAGCCGCGTGTTCAACTGCTGGTCCGACGACTTCAACGGCGACGGGTTCCCGGACCTGCTCGTCATCGACCACCCCGGCACTCCGTGCTACTGGATGGAGAACCCCAAGGGCAAGGCGGCCGGCGACGACGGCAAGCCGCTCCACTGGAAGAAGCACGTGATCTGGCACTCGGCCTGTAACGAGACGCCGGTCTACGCCGACCTGCTCGGCACCGGCAAGCGCGTGCTCCTGATGGCCGCTCAGCCGAAGGGCAAGAGCAACGAGGGGCAGATGGCGTACTTCACCCCCGCCTCCGACCCGGCGGCGCTGTGGGAGATGCACCCGGTGAGCGAGCCGAGCACCCCGGCGAAGGTCGAGAACGGCAAGGAGGTGCCCGGCACCCGCAAGGAGATCCCGGCCACGCAGCGGTACAGCCACGGGCTGGGCATGGGCGACGTGAACGGCGACAAGCGGGCCGACGTGCTGTGCCCCGCCGGGTGGTGGGAGCAGCCCGAGAAGCCGGACGGCAAGACCCCGTGGACCTTCCACCCCGCGAACCTCGGCGAGGGGTGCGCCGACATGTTCGCGTTCGACGTGGACGGCGACGGGAAGAACGACGTCCTCACCACGTCGGCGCACAAGTTCGGGATCTGGTGGCACAAGCAGCGGGGCGGCGAGAAGGACGCGAACCCGTCGTTCCAGAAGGTGGACCTGTTCCCGAAGCTGGTGTCGGAGACGCACGCGGCGCACTTCGTGGACATCGACGGCGACGGCCGGCCCGACCTCGTCACCGGCAAGCGGTGGTGGAGCCACGGCAAGAGCGAGCCGGGCTCGGACATGCCCGCGATGATCTACTGGCTCAAGAACACCAAGGGGCCGGACGGCGTGGCCCAGTTCACCCCGATGCCGATCGACGACGACTCGGGCATCGGCACCCAGTTCGTCGTGGCTGACATTACCGGGGACGGGCTCCTCGACGTCGTCACGTCGAACAAGAAGGGCGTCCGCGTCATCGTCCAACAGCGGAAGTGATTCCGGGCGTGGGAGCCGCTCCGCGGTCCGCAGCGATCAAAACGGGTCGCGGGGCCGCCGGCCCGCTGTTGCAGACGAGGCGACGGGAGCGGAACGCCCCCCGCTCCCGTCGCCTCGCCTGCAACAGCGGACCGCGTTCTCCCTCTGTACCGCCGATACGGGGGTGCGAGGCGGCACGGTTCGGCCGAGCAGCCGGAGGGCCAGTTGTGTTGTTGTGATAGATGAAAATATCGCTGATAGCAGATCTTTCGGCGAGATCGCGAAAGTCCTCACGTGAGCTGCGAGATTTTTGACTACTTTTCCTCCCTTCGCTCGTTATTAGGTAAAGCTCCTTTGTCTGTTGCGACCTGACTCCTTCTCCCGATTGAGGAACGTATGCGAGCGTCGCCGCTGCTCCGGTTCCGGCCCACCGCTGAAGCACTCGAAGACCGGATGACCCCCTCGTGGGGGGCGACCCCTCCGGCGCAGGTCGCCCTGCCGACGGCCTACGCCTCCGTGTCCCTCGGGGCGGCGGGCTTCGCGGGTGGGTCCGCGGCCATCGCGTCGAGTGAGATCGACTGGTACCGCGTAGCGGTCCAGAGCGGCAACACGACGTTCCAGGCCACCGCGGCCACCGGCAGCCCCCTGGACACGGTCATCGGGGTGTACAGCTCGGCCGGCCAGCGGGTCGCGTTCAACGACGACATCTCCCCCACGAACTCGAACAGCACCACGTCGGTGACGTTCCGGTCGGCGGGGGTGTACTACTTCGGTGTGACGAGCTTCACGGGCTCGCCCCGCGGCGCGTACACCTGGAGCATCGCGCGGACGACGGGCAACGCGCCGCCCCCGACCGCCCCGCCCCCGGCCCCGCCGCCGCTCACCGACGACGCCTACGAGAACAACGACACGAGCCCGCGGGCGTCCGACCTGGGGACGCTGAGCGGCACCCGGTCGGTCCCGAACCTGGTGATGGCCGACTCGGCCGACTGGTACAAGTTCGTGCTGCCCCAGCGGGGGACGAGCACGGCGCAGGTGAGCATCTCGTTCTCCAACGCCGCGGGGAACCTGGACCTGGCCCTGTACAACTCCCGGCGGGCGCGGATCGCGTTCTCGCAGGGCCGCGGGGACACCGAGACGGTGTCGCTCAACCGGCTGCTGCCCGGGACGTACTACGTGCAGGTGACCGGCTCGGGCGGGGCGTTCAACCCGAGCTACGTCCTCGGCCTGACCCCCTCCGGCACGCCGGTCCCGCCCCCGCCCCCGCCCGGCAGCCCGCCCCCGCCCCCGCCGCCCCCGGGCAGCCCGCCCCCGCCGCCGCCGCCCCCGGGTGGCGGGTTCGACGTGACGGTGCGGTTCGGCGGCGGTCTGACCACGAGCCAGCAGGCGGTCTTCCAGCAGGCGGCCGCCCGGTGGGCGCAGGTCATCACCGGCGACCTGCCGAACGCCACGTACCAGGGCGTCGCGGTGGACGACGTGCTCATCGATGCGTCCGGCGCGTCGATCGACGGCGCGGGCGGCATCCTCGGGCAGGCCGGCCCGGACGCGTTCCGCAGCGGCGGGGCGGGGCTGCCGATCCACGGGACCATGGAGTTCGACAGCGCCGACCTCGCGGCCATGGAGGCCGACGGCTCGCTCCTCGCGGTCATCCTGCACGAGATGGGGCACGTCCTCGGCATCGGCACCCTCTGGCAGTCGTCCGGCCTGCTGACCGGGTTCGGCGGGACCAACCCGCGGTTCACCGGGACGCACGCCGTCGCCGAGTACAACCAGATCTTCGGCACGAACGTGACGGGCGTGCCGGTCGAGAGCGGCGGCGGCCCGGGCACCGCGTACGGCCACTGGAGCGAGACCGTGTTCGACAACGAACTGATGACCGGCTACATCAACGGCAGCTCGCAGCCGCTGAGCCGGGTCACGGTCGCCTCGCTCTGGGACCTCGGGTACGCCGTGAACCTCAGCGCCGCCGACGCCTACACGCCCCCGTGATCCCGCGGCCGTGCCCGCGGACGCAGCAGTGAGGGCCGCCCACGAGGGCGGCCCTCGCTCGTTTCGGGACGGACGAAATTGTTGCCCGCGGGCGCAGTTCGCCCGGCGATCCGACTCCCGCCCGCGGTTCCGGGCAAAATTGTCCTCCCCAACGCGCCTGACCCGTGCTTATAGTGGGGAACCGATTCGGCGTTCGAGCGCCGCAAAATCGGGAACTCGGTGCCACCAAATCCGTCCAAAGTGGCACACGTGTTCGAATCGCGAGCAGGTTCCCTTTCCCATCTGTCGGGAACGAGTCATTTCCGCTGATTGCCCACTCGTTTCTGAGCGAGGACTGCATGGCCGCGCACCGCACGTTCCGCCCCCGCATCGAGGGGCTCGAGGATCGCATCACCCCGTCGTGGACCGTACCGCCGTCGCGGGTTGCGGTGCCCGCGTCGTTCACCGCCGCCGCGCTCGACGCGGCCGGCAACGCGTCGGCCGCGGCCGCGATCGACACCGGCGAGGTCGACTGGTACAAGGTCACCGTCCGTGCCGGGAACACCACGTTCACGGCCTCCGCGACCGCCGGGCTGGACACCGTGCTCGGGCTGTACAACAGCAGCGGCCGCCGGGTCGCGTACAACGACGACATCTCCGCCACGAACACGAACAGCGCCCTGGCCGTTAAACTGTCGGCCGGCACCTACTACCTCGGCGTCACGAACTACACCGGCACCCCGGGCGGCGCGTACACCTGGGGCATCGACGCACCGTCGAACCCGCCCCTCGACGACGCGCGGGAGAACAACGACAGCCGCTCCACGGCGTCCGACCTCGGCACGCTGACCGGCACGCAGACGACCAGCAACCTCGTGCTGGCCGACGCCGCCGACTGGTTCAAGTTCACGACCACTCAGACCGGCACGGCGGCGAGCCGCGCGACTATCGCGTTCAACAACGCGAACGGCGACCTGACGCTGAAACTGTACGACTCCCGCGGGCGGCTCGCCGCGACCTCGCAGGGGTCCGGCAACACCGAGACGGTATCGCTCAGCGGCCGCGCCGCCGGCACGTACTACTTGCAGGTGACCGGGGTCGGCGGGGCCTACAGCCCCGACTACTCGCTCACGGTCGCGACCAGCGATCCGGTTCCGCCTCCACCTCCGCCGCCGCCGCCTCCTCCGCCCCCACCGCCTCCTCCGCCCCCACCGCCGGCGGGCGGGTTCCAGATCACGCTCAACGTCACGGGGATGACGACGAGCCAGCGCGCGATCTTCCAGCACGCGGCCGACCGCTGGGCGCAGATCATCACCGGCGACCTGCCCGACGCGACGTACAACGGCATCGCGGTCGACGACGTGCTGATCGATGCCTCGGGCATCGCGATCGACGGCGTGGGCAACGTTCTCGGCCGGGCCGGCCCGGACTGGGTCCGGTCGGGCTCGTTCCTGCCGGTCCACGGGATCATGGAGTTCGACACGGCCGACCTCGCGAACCTGGAGGCCAGCGGCCAACTCCAGAGCGTCATCCTGCACGAGATGGGGCACGTCCTCGGCATCGGAACGATCTGGGAGCTGAAGGGGCTGCTGTCCGGGGCCGGCACGAGCAACCCGACGTTCACCGGCCCGCAGGCGGTGGCGGCGTACAACCAGCTCTTCGGCACGAACGTGACCGGGGTGCCGGTCGAGAGCGAAGGCGGCGAAGGGACCGCGTACGGGCACTGGCGGGAGTCGGCCTTCGACAACGAGATCATGACCGGGTGGCTGAACAGCGGCGTCAACCCGGTGAGCCGGGTGACGATCGCGTCGCTGGCCGACCTCGGGTACACGGTGAACCTCAGCGCCGCCGACGCCTACACGCCCCCGTAACCGGCGTCCCCACTGAGCGCCGAGAGCCGGTGGCGAGATGGGGCCGCGTGGTCGGGGCGTGGTTCACGCGGCCGCCCCTCGTCCGCGACTCGAGGACTCGTCGGGACCTCCCCCCGCAGAGCCGGGGCGAGGTGTTGACTTTGGTTCTGGTGGCACAGGCCTCTGGCCTGTGTTCGCCTGCACAGGCCAGAGGCCTGTGCCACCCGCCCGGCACCCGACACGTCGCCGCTACTTAGTCGCGATCACCATCCCAGGCGGGTGAGTGGCAGACGTGCTTGGTCCGTCAGGCCAGCACGTCCTTTACCACGGTCCCGTGGACGTCGGTGAGGCGGTAGTCGCGGCCCTGGAACCGGTACGTCAGCTTCTCGTGGTTCAGGCCCATCTGGTGCAGGATCGTTGCCTGCAGGTCGTGGACGTGGACCGGGTTCTCGGTCACGTTGTAGCCGATGTCGTCGGTCTGACCGTACAGCAGCCCCGGCTTGAACCCGCCGCCGGCGACCCACATCGTGTAGGCGTCGATGTGGTGGTCGCGGCCGACGGTCTCGCGGGTCTCGCCCATCGGCGTGCGGCCGAACTCGCCGCCCCACACCACGATCGTGCTGTCGAGCAGCCCCAACCGCTTCAGGTCCTTGACCAGCGCGGCGCACGGCTGGTCGATCTCCTTGCAGATGTTGTCGAGCGGCTTGCCGAGGTCCAGGCCGCCGCCGTGCATGTCCCAGTCGGTGTGGTACAGCTGCACGAACCGCACGCCGCGCTGCACGAGCCGGCGGGCCAGCAGGCAGTTCGTGCCGAAGCTCGGCTTGCCCGGCGTCACGCCGTACAAGTCGAGCGTCTTCTTGTCTTCCTTCGAGAGGTCCGTGAGTTCCGGGGCCGACGACTGCATCCGGTACGCCATCTCGTAGGCGGCGATGCGGGTCGCGATCTCGGGGTCGCCGGTCGCGTCGAGGCGGAGCTTGTTCAGATCCTTCACGGCATCGACGAACTCGCCCTGCTTCTTGAGGTCGGTGCCGGGCGGCGGGGCGAGGTCGAGGATCGGATTGGCCCCCTTCAGGAACGGCACCCCCTGGTGGACGCTCGGCAGGAACCCCGACCCGTACAGCGACGCGCCGCCGCGGGGGCCGCGCGGCCCCGATTGCAGCACGACGAACCCCGGCAGGCTGTCGCACTCGGAGCCGAGGCCGTAGGTGAGCCACGCCCCCATGCTCGGCCGGCCGAACTGCGGGGAGCCGGTGTTGACGAAGCACTTCGCCGGGCCGTGGTTGAACACGTCCGTCTTCATGCTCCGAATCCAGCACAGCTCGTCGGCCACCTCGCGGTGGTGCGGGAGCAGTTCGCTGACGTCCATGCCGCACTGCCCGGCCCTGGCGAACTTGCGGCCGGTGCCGAGGAGCTTGGCGTCGCCCTTGATGAACGCGAACCGCTTGCCCATCGTGAACGACTCGGGCACCTTCTGGCCGCTGAGTTCGTTGAGCTTGGGCTTGGGCTCGAACAGGTCGAGCTGGCTCGGCGCGCCGGCCATGAACAGGAAGATGACCGCCTTCGCCTTGGCCGGGAAGTGCGGCTTCTTGGGCACGAGCGGGTCGTTGCGCGTGCCTCCGGTCGCTGACGCTCCCGGCTCGCCAAGCGCGTCGCGCGCGAGCAGCGACGCGAGGCCCATCGCCCCGACGCCGACCCCGCAGTCGCGGAAGAAGTGCCGCCGCGTGCGGGCGAGTGTCAACGCGCTGTCAGTGTCGTGGTCTTGCATGGCATTTCAGCCCCGGAGGGGCGGTGTGAGCCGCGGAGCGGCGACCGATGGTAGCCAGGGGTGGAGCGAGTCTTCGAGCGCAACCCCTGGAACACGAACCCGACCAAACGCATCAGCCCCGGAGGGGCGGCAGAGTTACTCTTCTAACGCAAACTCAGCCTCTGGGTCGTATACCTCAGCGATCTTATTCAAGAACTCTGGCTTGAGATCGCTAATCAAATCCTTCGCTGCGTCAAGGCGATGAAGCAATCGGGTGTACGGGAGGAATCGACACAAAGAATGCAGTGGCTTTCGGTGTGAGCGGGAAAAGGTTGGGCGGGCGACCTCGCGAGCAAATTTGCCAAATCGCTCATCAGGTGCAACAAGATACAATCGGATATCAATATTAGGCTGCATAGCCACCAGATCCGACATGCGAAGCAATCCTGAGTAGATCGTTGATGTATGCTCGACTTCGAATCCAGCTAAGATCGCTTGTCCCTCAAGCCAAAGAACATCAATGTTTTCAATTGTTCTGTTCGTTGCGGCATCAAACTGCGTCGGAAGTTTGGCTAGCATCCTCGGAACAGTCCCCAACACATTGTCTTTCCATGCTCGCCCTCGATCGTTTTGAGGACACCAAATGTTCAGCCCCATCTGCGATCCAAGACTCAGCAGCCTCCACTGGATTTCGTAATGTGTAGGGCCGGTCGGCTCGGCAGGTTCGTCGTCGTCTTCACCCACCGGAACACTTACGACACTGGACGACTTCCCTTTTGGAGATCCAACCTTGAAGAGGCCGGGTTTGACCCGTAGCGGCGTTTCAAGCAGTGCCCACTTTGCTTCGGAATCTCTGGTAAAGTATTTCATCTCTCGTGCTGATGGAAAATTTAAACCGTCGCAATGGCGGCGCAAGGTTCCGATCACTATGGCGAGGGGATTCTGTGCCTTGAACTCATAAAGACTACGCTCAATAATCGACGCATAGATCTCTTCTGCCGTGAGAGGTACCCCCTTGTCGCGGAGAACCTGTGTAATCGCTTTGTGTATAGTCTGAGGCATTGGGCGCTTGGGTTGGGTGGAGGCGACCGAGGGTAGCCAGGGGTTCCGCTCGCGGACTCGCTCCACCCCTGGCTACCCTCGGTCGCCGCATCCGCGGCTACAAATGCGGTTCACTCCCGGGTGATGAACTCGTCGAGGTTCATCAGCACGCGGGCGACGGACGCCCAGGCGGTTTTCGGGTCGGCCTTGCGCTTCGCGTCGAGGTAGGTCTGTACGCGGGCTGCCTCGGAGGTCGTGGGCGGGCGCGAGAAGCACAGGCGGTAGGCGAACGCGATCCGGCCGGCGTCGTCGGCCGGGCCGTCCTTCTCGATGCGCGTGCCGAGGTGGGCCGCCAGTTCGACGAACACTGGGTCGTTCGCCATGTGCAGCGCTTGCAGCGGGGTGTTGCTGCGGTTGCGCTTCGTGCAGGCGGTCTGCGCGTCGGCCGCGTCGAACGTCGTCAGCAGGTGGTGCTGCGACTGCCGCCAGATGAACGTGTACATCCCGCGGCGGTAGCGGTCCGGCCCGGTGCTCTCGGGCCACGCGTGGTTGCTCTGCGTGAACGCGAACACCTCCTTCGGCTGCGGCGGGTACACCCCCGGCCCGCCCACCTTCGGGTTGAACTGTCCGCTCGCGCACAGCGCCGCGTCGCGGACGATCTCCGCTTCCAACCGCAACCGCGACTGCCGGCCGAGCAAGAGGTTCCGCGGGTCTTTCTGCGCCTGTTCGGGCGTGGTCGCCGACGACTGCCGGTAGGTGGCCGACGTCACGATAAGCTTGTGGATCTTTTTGAACGACCAGCCGCGCTCGCGGAACTCGGCCGCCAGCCAGTCGAGCAGTTCGGGGTGCGTCGGGAAGTTGCCCTGGTAGCCGAAGTCGTTCTCGGTCTCGACGATCCCGCGGCCGAAGAACTTCTGCCACTCGCGGTTCACCGTTACGCGGGCCGTGAGCGGGTTCTCGGCGCTCGTGAGCCACTTCGCGAGGTCGAGCCGCGTGAGCTTCTTGGGCGCGGTGACCGGAGTCGAGATCGCGGTCGGGAACATCGCCTGAACGATGTCGCCCTTGCGGAGGAAGTCGCCCCTGATCTGGACGTGCGTGACCCGCGGCTGCGGCCGCTCGCGCATCACCAGCGTCGTCGGCAGCTTGCCCTGCACCCGCTTGATCTCCTTCTGAACGATCGCGATGTCCTCGCGGCTCCCGCCGTTCTTCTGAATCCAGAACTCCATCTCGCGGAGCTTGGCGATCGTGTCTTCGAGCTGCGGGCTCCCGCCGATCGGCAGCGTCGGCTCGTCGCACGAGTCGAAGAAGGCGTACAGCCGGAAGTAGTCCTTCTGCGAGATCGGGTCGTACTTGTGGTCGTGGCACTGCGAGCACCCGGCGGTGAGGCCGAGCCACACGGCCCCGGTCGTGTTCGTGCGGTCGATCGTGCGCTCGACGCGGAACTGCTCGGCGTCGGTCCCGCCCTCTTCGTTGAACGACGTGTTGCGGTGGAACCCGGTCGCGACCTTCTGCTCGGTCGTCGCCTTCGGCAGCAGGTCGCCGGCGAGTTGCTCGGTGGTGAAGCGATCAAAGGGAAGGTCGGCGTTCAGCGAATTGATGACCCAGTCGCGGTACGGCCAGATGGACCGCGCGCCGTCGATGGTGTACCCGTTGCTGTCGGCGTACCGGGCGAGGTCGAGCCAGTGCCGGGCCTGGCGCTCGCCGTAGTGCGGGCTCGCGAGGAGCCGGTCCACCACCTTCTCGTAGGCGTCCGGCGACGTGTCCTTCAGGAAGTCGTCCACCTCCTTCGGCGTCGGCAGCAGGCCGGTGAGGTCGAGCGAGACGCGGCGGAGCAGGGTGGCCCGGTCGGCTTCGGGCGACATCTCCAGCCCGGCCGCCCGCAGCTTCGCCGCGACGAACCAGTCGATCGGATTGGCGATCGGGGACTGGGGGTTGGCGATCGGCGGCAGCGGCGGGCGCTTCGGAGCGACGAACGCCCAGTGCGGGGTGTACTCGGCCCCCTGCTTGATCCACGCGGTCAGCTTCGCGACCTGCTCGGGGGTGAGGCGGTCGCCGACCTCGGGCGGGGGCATCCGCTGGTCGTCGCCGTCCGGGAGGGCGAGCCGCTTGAGGAGTTCGCTGTCGCCGGGCTTGCCGGGAACGATCGCGTCCTTCTTGACCGCCGCGTCGCGGTCGTCGAGCCGGAGCTTCCCCTTCTGGGTGCCCGGCCCGTGACACTTGAAGCACGCATTCGATAGAATCGGGCGGATGTCGCGGCCGTAGTCGATGGGGTCGTCGGCGCGTGCGGTCGCGTGGGACAGCAGGACGACCGCGAGAGTGGCGAGAGCGCGTGCGGAGAGCATGGTGGCTCCGGTGGCAGCCCGAAGCGGGGCCTCGGCCCAAAATTTGAAGCACGAAGTACGAAATCCGAAAGTCGGCAGCGCCCGTGCTCTGGGCTGTTGTTCGAGTTTCGAATTTCGTGCTTCGAATTTCATGGTAAGCCCGAAGCGGGGCAGAACGTGCATTAAACCACATCGCGACCGAAAGGGAACGGAAAGTCCGCGACTTTCCCGCCCGCACCGGCCGGGGTATACCAACGCAATACCCGCCCCCGTTCGACCCCCACGGAGATTCCGCGATGGCCAGCGACCCCGAGACGCGCGTCCAGGAACTGCACCTGACGCTGCCGCCCGCCCCGAAGCCCGTCGCCGTCTACAAGACCGCGGTGCGGCACGGCAACCTGCTGTACGTCTCCGGGCACGGCCCGCTCAAGCCCGACAAGACGCTCATCACCGGCCGCGTCGGCAAGGACCTGACGCTCGACCAGGGCAAGGAGGCCGCCAAGCAGGTCGGGCTCGCGGTCCTCGCGACCGTCAAGGACACGCTCGGCTCGCTGAACAAGGTGAAGCGGATCGTCAAGACGTTCGGCATGGTGAACTGCACCGACGACTTCCTCGACCAGCCGAAGGTCATCAACGGGTTCTCGGAGTTGATGCGGGACGTGTTCGGCGACGACGCGGGCGTCGGGGCCCGCAGCGCCGTGGGGCACAACTCGCTGCCCGGCAACATCGCCGTCGAGATCGAGTGCATCTTCGAGGTGGAGTGACCGCCGTCGTGCCGTCGGGCCGGCTGTGCCGGCCCGACGTTGAACTCGAAACTACCGGCGTTACAGCCCCTTGGCGGGCTTCACGGTCAGCGTCACGTCCTTGCCGCCGCGCTTTACCAAGACCGCGACGGCCCGGCCCGGCTTCACGAGGCTCGCGGCGGTGAACGTGTCGGCCACTGTGTCGGTCCACCGGCCGTCGAGTGTCAGCAGGCGGTCGCCGGCCTTCAGCCCGGCGTCGGCCGCGGGCGACCCGGCGAACACGTCCTTCACCTCCACGCCTTCGGCCTCGTCCTTGTCGGCCTTGTCCACGGCGAAGCCCCAGACCGCGGCCGGGGCCGCGACGTTCGGGTCCGGCTTCCCCTTGGAGCCCTTCATCATCTTGTCCATCAGCCCCTGCATCGCGTCGCCGGGGACGTACCCGTTCGGGGTGAACGTCAGCTCCTTCTTCTGGTAGTCCACGGTCGTCTTGTACTGCGCGAAGAACGGGAACCCGACGATGCCGTCGATCGGCCCGAGCGCGTTCGAGATGGCGGTGACGGTTGGGTGGTCCATGACCATCACCGGCACCTTCTCCAGCTTCACCCCGCCGATCTCGAGCGTGTCCATCGTCTTCGCCCCGCCCATGCCGAACATCATGCCGCCCTTGTCGCCCTTCTTGGTGACCCCGGCGTCCCTGGCGAGCCGGTTGTTGACGAGGTTCGTCGGCGCGCCGGTGTCGAAGATCAGCTTGTACGGCCCCTTGCCGTTCACCTTGACCATCACCGCCATGTGCCGCGACTTCAGCAGCTCGAACGGCACCGTGACCGGCTTCTCGTCGAGCTTCTTCTTCTCCTCGGCCGTCTTGTCGGCCGCCGGCTTCTCCTCCGCAGCGGCCAGCGCCGGCAGGAACGCGAGCCCGAACAGGAGCAGGAGTTTCGCAAGCGTGTTCATGGTCACAGCCCCTTTCCGAGTTCGACGGTCAGTTCCTCGGTCTTGTCGCCGCGCTTCACGGAGACGCGGAGTTTCGTGCCGACGCCGGCCTTCGCCAGCGCCTTGGCCAGGTCCGCACCCGTTCCGATCGCCGCGGCCTTCACCGCCTCGATCACGTCGCCGGTCTTGAACCCGGCCCTCTCGGCGGGGCTCCCCGCCAGCACCTTCTTCACCACGACGCCGGCCTTCGTGTCGTCGAACTCGACGCCGACGAACCCCCGCGGCACCACCTCGAAGTTCGGCTTGATGCCGGACAGCGCCGCCAGCATCTTCACGAGCGGCCCCATGCTCTGGATGTCGTCCCCGCCCTTGGCGTCGACCTTCTCCGCCCCCGGCGGCTCGAACCCCTTCAGCTCGACGAACGCGAGCTTGTCGGCCGTGAAGTCGTACTCGACGCGGAACTTCGCGAGCACGTTGTACCCGATGACGCCGTGCAGCTCGACGCCCGCCAGCCCCATGCTGTTCATGCCCTCGATCTGGACGAGGTCCTCGACGCGGGTCTTCACCTTGTCGACCTTCAGCCCGCCCTCGACCTCGAACGTGTCGAACGTGCCCCACCCCTTGTCGTCGAGGTCCGCGCCGGACCGCTTGGCGACCGCCTTGGTGATGAACACGGCCGGCGCGCCGGTGTCGAGGATCAGGTTGAACGGCCCCTTGCCGTTGAGCTTCGCCCGCA
Source organism: Gemmata sp. (assembly GCF_051859125.1). Classification (NCBI taxonomy): domain Bacteria; kingdom Pseudomonadati; phylum Planctomycetota; class Planctomycetia; order Gemmatales; family Gemmataceae; genus Gemmata; species Gemmata sp. The sequence continues at coordinate 9,043 of NZ_JBHYGG010000235.1, read as the reverse complement.
CGAGGACGTGCTTGGTGTCGGTGAGCCGGTACGGGATCTCGTACGTCGCGGGCTTCTTGTCGTCGGGCTTGTCGGCGGCCAGGGCGGGGGCCGCGAGGCACCCGCACAGCACCAGGGCTATCGGCCATCTCATCGGGGGGATTCCTTCGGGGAGCGGGTTCGGGCGGTTGGTGGATTGTACCAGTTCGGACACCTGTCGGGTGCGGGACGGGAAGGGGGAACCCGCGTCGGGCACGGGAAGACACCGTGCCCGGGCGAACCCTGAGCGCCAGCGAGGGGGTGACGTCCACCGCCTCGCTGGCGCTCAGGGTTCGCCCGGAGTCCGTGCCCGGTTGCTATTCCGCCCCGCCCCCGGACGCGGGTGCCGGCGGTTCCTACCATATGCGCGAACCGCCCGCCGGGGCGGTGCGTAGCACCACTGACTGCACCTGTTGTACCCCCCGCACCCGCCACGGGTTCCGGAGGCCGCATGGCCGAGTCCGATGTCGTCGTCAAAACGCAGAGCCTCACCAAGGTCTACCGGGACTTCTGGGGCCGGAAGAAGAAGACCGCGCTCAACGCCCTCGACCTGACGATCCACAAGGGCGAGATCTTCGGCCTGCTCGGCCCGAACGGGTCCGGGAAGACCACCACGATCAAGCTCCTGCTCGGGCTCCTGTTCCCGACCGGGGGCGACGCCTTCGTGTTCGGCGAGCCGGCCGCCAAGGTCGAGAAGAACGAGCGGATCGGGTACCTCCCCGAGGAGTCGTACCTGTACCGGTTCCTCAACGCCGAGGAGACCCTCGACTTCTACGGCCGCCTGTTCAACATCGACCCGGACACCCGCCGCCGCCGGGCCGCCGAGCTGATCGACATGGTCGGCCTGTCGGCCGACAAGAAGCGCATCCTCAAGGAGTACTCCAAGGGCATGCGGCAGCGGATCGGGCTGGCCCAGGCGCTCATCAACGACCCCGAGTTGGTGATCCTCGACGAGCCCACCAGCGGCCTCGACCCGCTCGGCACCCGGTGGATGAAGGACCTGATCCTCGACCTGCGGAAGAAGGGCAAGACGGTCCTCATGTGCTCGCACCGGCTCGACGACGTCCAGGACGTCTGCGACCGGATCGCGATCCTGTACAACGGCGACCTCCAGACCCTCGGCAAGGTCTCGACGCTCCTCGAGGACGCGGTGCGGCTCGAGGTCCGGGCCAACAAGGTCAAGGAGTCGCCGGAGCTGCGGGCCGACCTCGAAGCGGTGTTCCGCAAGCACGGCGGCGAGCTGGAGACCGTCGGCCACCCGACGACGACCCTCGAAGAGCTGTTCCTGAAGATCGTCGACGAGTCGAAGGCCCGGCCCGGCCGCCGGTACCTGCCGCCCGCCGAGGCGGCCGCGAAGTCGTAGTCGCGTCGGGCGAGCGGGGGGCGTGAGCCCCCCGAGGTCCGGCGAAACACTCGGGGGGCTCACGCCCCCCGCTCGCCACCGAGTCCCCTGCCCCGAGGTTCCACCCGTGACGTCGTCGGCGCTGTTCGGCATCCTACAACTCGACAAGGGCGAACCGCTCGGGTACGCCCACATCGCCGGGCTGGTGCAGAACTGGCTCGAGGTCGCGGGCGGGTTCGGCATGCTCGGCCTCGTCGTGTACCTGCTGTACGCGCTGCGGACCCCGACCGACCAGTCGCAGTCCGAGCGGCTCCGGGTGCCGGTGTCGAAGTTCATGGTGACGTGCGCCGCCCTGGCGGTGGTGAGCTACGGGTGCGTGTTCGGGCTGTACGCCCTGCAGGCCGCGGGCAAGACCTCGTTCGCCGGGAAGCCGCTGGCCCCGCCCCCGGTGCCGCCCCCGCCCCCGGGCATGCCGATCGTCACCCCGCCGCCCGAGGTCCACACGGAGCTGATCCCGCTGGCGTGGATGGTCGCCGGGGCGTTCGCGCTGCTCGGCATCGGCGAGCCGTTCGCCCGCGACCTGGCCAAGATCCGCCGCCGGAACCTGACGCTCGGCACCTCGGGGGTCCGCCGGTTCGGGCGGTCCGTGGCCAGCTACGCGGGCGGCCTGCTCGGCCCGCGGCGGCTCGTCGGGCTCGGCGTGGCCCTGGGGCTGTACGCGCTGCTCGGCGTGGTGGTGTTCGCGTTCGGCACCGACCGCCTGTTCGGCATCTACCTCGGGGTGTGCATCGTCGCCGCGACGGTGGTCCTCCTCGGCACCCTCGCGCTCGTGTTGTTCGAGGCCGAGGGGCCGGTGTGGGCGATCGCCAAGCTCAGCTTCAAGGAGGCGATCCGCAGCCAGCTCCTGTGGGTGTTCCTGCTCGTGTTCCTCCCGTTCCTGTTCCCCGCGCAGTGGTTCCGCGAGATCAAGCCGTCGGACGAGCTGCGGGTCACGGTCGAGCGGATGGACCTGGCGCTGACCCTCCTGGTGCTCGTCCCGGCGCTGCTCCTCGCGTCGTTCTACGGCATCCCGAACGACATCAAGAACCTGAACATCTACACGGTCGTGTCGAAGCCGGTCGAGAAGTTCGAGATCGTACTGGGCCGGTTCGTCGGGTACCTCGCGCTCATGACCCTCGTGCTCCTCGGGCTCACCGGGGTGAGCCTCGTGCTCATCACCAACTCGTCGATCTCGCAGCGGGCGAAGGACGAGACGTACAAGGCCCGGGTGCCGGTCCGCGGGGCGCTCGAGTTCAAGAGCGTCGAGGCGAAGTATCGGGCCGACAAGACCGAGTTCGAGGGGACCAACGTCGGCCGCGAGTTCGACTACCGGCGGTACATCCCCGGCGGCGCCGGCGCGATGCAGCGGGGCATCTGGCACTTCCCCCGGGTGCCCGCGGCGCTGGGCGCCGCCCAGGACGACCGCGTCCCGGTCGAGTTCACGTTCGACATCTTCAAGCTCACCAAGGGCGAGCAGAACAAGGGCGCGTTCGTCAGCTTCCGGTTCGTGACGCACGCCGCCCGGCAGAAGCAGCCGACCGGCCCCGGCACCTGGCCCTGGGAGGACCCCCAGCGGGAGAGGGAGTACCAGGAGCGGAAGAAGGAGATCGCCAAGCGGGTGAACCTCGGGGGCGCGCGGCCCGGCACCCCGGCGTGGGCCGAACTGAACGCGCTCGCCGAGGAGTTCGGGTGCTTCGAGTTCGGCAGCAAGGAAGTGTTCGACTACCAGGTGATGGGGCTCGACGTCCCGGCCGGCCTGTTCCGCAACGCGCTCAAGGGCGACCCGGGCACCGTGAAGGACCCGAGGACCGGCAGGGACGTGCCGTTCCCGCGGGTCAGCGTGTACGTGAAGTGCGAGACCCCGGGCCAGCTCCTGGGCATGGCCGAGCCGGACCTGTACCTGCTGGAGTACGAGCAGCCGTTCGCGGTCAACTACGTGAAGGGCATGTTCGGGCTGTGGTGCTGGCTGGCGATCCTGATCGGGCTGGCCGTCGCGTGGAGCACGTACCTGAGCAGCGTGCTGAGCCTGCTGGTGGTGCTGGTCGTGTTCGGGACCGGGTTCTTCACCGACTTCATCAACGACGTGGCCACGGGGCGGACCGTGGGCGGCGGGCCGTTCGAGAGCATGTCGAAGCTCATGAAGGCCGAGCAGCCGACCGCGCCGACCGCCGACACGGCCGGGGCCAAGGCCCTCGGCGCGGCCGACAAGGGGTGGTCGTGGGTGGTCCGCCGCGTGTCCAAGGCGTTCCCCGACCTCCAGTCGTTCGAGTGGAGCGCGTTCGTCGCCGAGGGGTTCAACATCGACTCCCAGTACCTCGTGGTGAACCTGCTGATGCTGATCGGGTACCTGCTCCCGTGGGGCGTCCTCGCGTACTACCTGATGAAGTCCCGCGAGGTCGCGGCGTAGCGGGGGCCGGGAGTCAGGGATCGGGAGTCGGGGATCAGGAGTCGGGGCCGAACATCGGGAACCGGGACCGGGCGACACCACTACACCCGCTGGAGCGCTCGTCATGGGCGTGAAGTCTGCCAAGGAACTACGCGTGTACGCGGCGGGGTACCAACTGGCGATGAAAGTCTTCGAGGTCACAAAGCGGTTCCCGCCCGAAGAGCGGTTCGCCCTGACGAGTCAGATCCGCCGCTCGTCCCGATCGGTTTGTCTGAACCTCCGAGAGGCGTGGGCGAAGCGGAGATACCCCGCTCACTTCGTGAGTAAACTCACGGACTGCGACGGCGAGAACAGTGAAACCGACAGTTCCCTCGATTTCGCCCGAGACTGCAACTACATCACGCCGGACGAGCACCGCGCGTTGAGCGAGTGCTGTGCGGCAATCGGTGGGATGCTCGGGAGCATGATCCAGAAGCCCGAGCCGTTCCTCCTGACCCCAGACTCCTGATTCCCGACCCCGGGCGGAACTATGAACCCCCTGCAACGAGCCTCCGCCCGCCGCAAGGCGACGTACCTGGCGGCGATCCTCGGGCTGTTCACCGTCAGCATGTTCTGGCGGGGGACCATTCCGATCCCGCTGAGCACCGCGCGGGCCGGCGAGCCCACGGCCGCGAACCTCGCCGCCGAGCGGGTCGCGTCCCGGACCATCCTGCGGCAGTCGCTCAACCTCGAGCTCCGCGAGGTCGAGGAGGGCGAGCAGGACCTGGAGGGGGCCGCGTTCCGGCTGGCCCTCCTCGGGAGCCGCGGGCTCGTCGTCGCGTCCCTGTGGCACTCGACCATCGAGGCCCAGAAGCGGAACGACTTCCACAAGATGGAGGGGCTGATCCGCCAGGTGACGCAGCTCCAGCCGCACTTCATCACCCCCTGGATCTTCCAGAGCTGGAACATCGCGTACAACGTGTCGGTCGAGATGCAGGGCAGCGGCGACATGTACTTCTACATCGCCAACGGCATCGAGCTGCTGGCCGAGGGCGAGCGGCGGCAGGGCCGGGTCGAGCCCGGGACCGGGCGGCGGCTCGGGTCCCCCGACATGCGGTACCAGATCGCGTTCTTCTACCAGAACAAGTTCGGCGTGTCCGACAACGTCGAGGTGCTCCGGTGCCTGTTCCAGTTGTCGTGCGTCTCGCCCGACGACCGGAACCCGGACGACCTCGAGGAGCGGGACGAGCGGGGCGAGCGGGTGGTGAACCCGCGGAAGTTCCGCGAGTTCTGCGAGAAGTACCCGCACCTCGTGCGGCGGCTCCGGGGCGAGCGGGCCGGCAGCGGCGGCGACCAGGCGACGGTCAAGAAGATCGAGGAGTCGCTCAAGTGCGCGACCCCGCAGGCGGTCGTCCAGTTCCTCCGCGACAACAAGGACGTGCCGAGCCGGTACAAGTCCAAGAAGGAGCTGCACACCGACGCCTACAAGCAGTTCCCGGTGCTCCCGCCCAAGTTCAACGACACCGAGGCGAACCCGGGGTCCGAGACCGGGGACGACTTCACCGCGTTCAAGACGGCCCGCGCGTGGTACGCCTACAGCCTCGTGCCGGTCCCCGACACGTGGCCCCCGCGGGACGCGAACGACAAGCCGATGCCGGCCGGCACCCCGCAGCCCGGCGAGTACGACCCGGTGAGGTACCGCGTCCCGCGGCAGCCGATGCTCGTCATCTTCTGCCAGGGGGCGCCCCGGGCGCAGAGCTACCAGGCCGAGCTGGAGCAGAAGGAGGGGTGGTTCGACGACGAGGGGTGGCGGATCGACGACCCGACCGACTCGCCCGCGAACTGGTGGTTCCCCGACGACCCGGTCCGCCCCACCCGGCCCCTCGACGTCGTCGTCGGCAGCACCCGCCGGTGGTCCCTCGAGGAGTGGCGCGCGGCCGCCCGGATGTGGACCGAGCACGGCGAGAAGTACGGGCTGGTGATCGAACCGGCCCGCCTCGAGAACTACAAGAGCGAGGCGGCCCGCCGGCCCCCGGACGGCGCGCCCCAGGCGGTCATCGAGCAGTGGCAGCGGGCCAGCAGCGCCGTGTTCTACTACGGCCAGAACCGGCAGGTCACCAACTTCCCGTACTTCCTGGCCGCCGCGATCGGCGAGTCCCGGGTGGACGCGGCCGGCAAGCCGATCACCGTGCTGGCCCGCAAGACCCTGTGGCGGGCCGAGCAGGCCCGGCGCCTGGGCAACAAGCTCGGGCCGCGCGGCGCGATCGCCCTGTACCGCGAGGGGCTGGAGCTGTGGAAGCAGGTGCTCGCCGCGGACCGCGAGTTCCACCGCCCGCCGAACGGCTCGGAGCGGACCGAGGAGGAGACCTACGGCTACGAGCTGGCGTACCTGCGGCTGCTCGTGCAGGACGACCAGACCGTGCGGGCGCGGGCCGCCGAGATGGGCCGCGAGGTGCAGGCCGCGTTCAACACGCTCCCGGTCCCGTTCAACGCCGCGGGCCGGTTCGCCGAGGTCCGCGACGTGCAGGACGAGTTCAAGTGGCACACCGCCGAGCGGGTCGTCTCGCCGTTCGCCAAGCCCATCGGGGACGCCGACGGCGTGGCCGACGACCGCCGCGGCGGGCCGTGGGTCGGGCAGTCCGTGAAGTCGTCGGTGCGGCAGACCCAGGGGGTCGAGCGGAAGCCGCTGACGGCCCCGCCGCCCCAGCCGCCCGGGGGCGAGCCGGGCGACGGCCCGTGACGCCGCCGGCGGAATGAATATCCTGGCGGGCGGGGGCCGGTCCCCCGCCCGCCTCTTCGTTCGGAGCCCGACCGTGCCAAAGACCGCGATCGCCGTCCTCGCGCACCCCGACGACGCCGAGTTCCTCTGCGCCGGGACCCTGATCCGCCTCCACAAGGAGCACGGGTGGGCGGTCCACGTCGCGAGCATGACCCCCGGCGACTGCGGGTCGGCCGAGCACTCCCCGGACGACATCGCCCGCATCCGCCGCGGGGAGGGGAGGGCCGCCGCCGCGGCGGTCGGTGCGACGTTCCACTGCGTCGAGGAGCGCGACCTGCGGGTGGTCTACTCCGAGGCGGCGCTGGAGCGGGTGGTCCGCCTCATCAACGCGGTGCGGCCGGACGTGGTGTTCACCCACAGCCCGGACGACTACCACATGGACCACGAGCAGACGAGCAAGATCGTGCGGGCCGCGACGTTCGCCGCGCCGATCCAGAACTTCCTCCACGGCCGCCACGTTCACCCGCCGCTCGACCACATCCCGCACCTGTTCTACTGCGACCCGCTCGAGGGGAAGGACGCCTTCGGGGTGCCGATCGTGCCGGCGTTCCGCGTCGACATCACCGGCGTCATGGCGGAGAAGGGCCGGATGCTCGACTGCCACGAGAGCCAGCGGGCGTGGCTGCGGAAGCACCACGGGGTCGACAACCTGGTCGAGTCGATGCGCGCGTGGGGCGCGACGCAGGGCCGGGCCGCCGGCGTCGCGTTCGCCGAGGGGTTCCGCCAGCACCTCGGGCACAGCTACCCGCAGAACAACCTGCTCGCCGAACTGCTCGGGAAGGTGTGACCGGTTGAGGTGCGGCGTGAGATTGGTTCCGCCTCGTCGCCACCCCTCCCCGTAATGAGACGGTTTACGCGCTAATGAGACGGTTTACGCACTAATGAGACGGTTTACGCGCTAATGAGACGGAATGGCCCCGAACAATTCGGGACAGGTGTTCGCGTGTGACAGGAATCCCGGCCTCAACTTCTGCGGGAGTACCCCTCGCGGGCGCTTGTCGAAGTCGCGTTCGTGGTCACGCGGACCAGCCGGCGGTTGAGCAACCCCGGCGCACGGAGAGCCGGGAGCATCAGCGGCCGGGGGTTGGTTCGCGGACCGACTCTGAGCCGTCACCCTGTTAGGCAGACCGTGTTAGGCAGACCGGGCTGGTCTGCATAACACGGGTGAACGCACACCTGCACAAACGCGAATCCCCTTGTCACGACGCACACTGCGGGTTAGCCTGGCGGGCGCTCAATCGTGTTGGGCAGACCGCAAAGGCGGATCTGCCCAATTACAAGTTCGGCGGCGGAGGCGAAGACGCGGATGGCCCTTCCATTGTTCCGATTGCTCGAAGATGCTGACGGCATCACGCCACCGGGCGACCTCGTTTGGGAAGGACCGCACGACAAGGCCGCGGGAGCACATGAGCAACGGTTCGAGATCGCCGAAGGGCATGTCATCCTGACGACTTGGCAGGGCAAGCTGCACTCGGTGATCTACCAGACGCCGGCCGAGGACGATGCCGGCGCGGCCAGGCGGAACAAGAAATTGTTCGCCCACTACGGCGACGGGCAGGCGTTCAACGAGATCCTCGACAACGGCTTCGGCAAGACCTACCGGCGGGCGGACATGGAACGTTTCGCGCTCTGGAGTTACGCGATGGACTACACGACCATCGGGACGATGGAGTTTCACGCGGTCATGTGGGGCTAGCAAAGGCAGGCCGAACCAGGCGCTGCACCTGACCCGGCCTGCTGTCACGATTCTGTGCTCATTGAGGTGCTCGTCAGGCTCGGGGTGTCCCGGCCGGGCAGGTGAGCTGTGTCGACTATGAAGCCGTGTGCGCGTCAAGTCAGTTGATTGGTTTTCTTTGGTCGTTTTGTTCCGTGAATGGTCCTCGCCCTGTGCCGGGGCCGTTCAAGGAACAAAACGACCCTCAGACCCCGGCCACCGAACCGACCGGGACCAACACCGCACCGCGTCGATCAGAACCGCGAGGGCCGCACTCGACTATCCGAGGTCACGGACGCCCCTCTCGGGTCTCGCGCCCGGCCCCACCCATCCGATCCGCCACGCCGCCCATTCGTTCGGCCGAGATCAGCAACACCGCAGTGTCACTCTCCCAGACCCAGCTTCGGGCTGACGTGGACAGGCCACTCGTGGACGATCGACCGTTCCCTCCAACTGTTCCCTGCCTCAGTGACAACCCGCTGTCACTTGCCTACGTTTTCGCTGCCTCAGGCACCGGGTCCGCCCGCCAGCGCTGGCCGTCCCGCAGCATGGCCCAGCAACGCACCAGCAGCTTCCTCGCCAGCGCCACGATCGCCGGCTTCTTCCGACTCGCACCCCCGCCCGTGAGCCGGGCGTACTGAGCCCGCGCCCACGGGTTGTACCGCAGCATGCACCACGCGCACTCCACCAACAGCTTCCGCAACACGCCCGGACCCCGCTGCGTGATGCGACCCTTCCGGTCCGTCACCCCGCTCTGGTACTGCCTCGGGACCAACCCCGCATAGG
>NZ_JBHYGG010000234.1:0-1979 GCF_051859125.1 Gemmata sp. | reverse complement strand
GGCGCAGCCCCGCCGGAGGCAGCCGCCGGGCCGCCACGGAGGGCGGCCCCTACAACCCGAACACGAAAACCCTTGTAGGGGCCGCCCTCCGTGGCGGCCCGCGTGAGGCAAACGATTCAGCCGAGCAAGGTGGGACGGCCATGAGTGCCCGCCCCACCTTGATATCGCACCCCCCGAGACGCCCATGAACCGGCTCCGCCTCGTCCTGCTCGCGCTGCTGTTCCTCACGCCGTTCGCGGCGCTGATCGGGGTCGGCAGCTACCACCTGTGGGAGGTCGGCTACCTCTGGGTGTGGTGGCCGCTGCTCGGGTGCTTCGCGCTCGCGTACTTCCTCGCGTGGCGGTGGACCCGCCGGGGCAGCGGCGTCCTCCCGGACACCGACGTGCCGCCGCCCGAGTACTGGACCGACCGCGACAGGGTCGCCTGGGAGAAGGTGGACGCGCGGGCCAAGTCGTTCGCGGCCGTGTCGCTCGACCAGATCAGCAACGCCCGGCACTACACCGACCTGTCGCTCGACCTGGCGACCGAGGTCGGCAAGGTGTTCAACCCGGGCTCGGAGGACCCGTTCGACAGCCTCACGCTCCCCGAGGTGCTGGCGTGCGTCGAGTTGGCCGCGGCGGACCTCGACGGGATGGTGCAGAAGTACGTACCCGGCGTCCACCTGCTCCGCATCCGCGACGTGAAGCGGGCGCAGAAGGCGTACAAGTTGTACCGCACCGGCCAGGACGTGTACTGGGCCGGGGCCGCGGTGTTCGACCCGGTCTCGACCGGCCTCCGCTACCTCGCCTCCCGCGCCGGCCTCGGCACCCTCATGGACCGCATCCAGAGCAACGTCCTGCTCTGGTTCCACACCGCGTACATCCACCAGGTCGGCCGCTACCTCATCGAGCTGAACAGCGGGCGGCTCAAGGTCGGCGTGAAGCGGTACCGCGAGATCCTTGCCGCCCACCAGGAGCCGCCGCCGGACGACCCCGCCGCCCGCACCGCACCCGCCGCCCCGGGTGAGGTTCCCGATCCCGCCGCGCCGCCGGCGGACGGCACCGCCGCGCCGCCGGCGAAGGCCATCACCATCGCCGTGCTCGGGCACGTGAAGGCCGGCAAGTCGAGCCTGGTGAACACGCTCCTCGGGAAGCAACTCGCGACCGTGGACCGGCTCCCGGTCGCCAGCGGGGTCCGGTACGACGCGACGCTGCCGGGCGGCCAGCCGGTCACGCTGTTCGACACCAGCGGGTACGGGGAGAGGATCCGGGACGAGGACTTCGCCGCCGCGGTCGAGGCGTCCCGCGACGCCGACCTGGTCCTCCTCGTCACGCCCGCCACCAGCCCCGGCCGCGTCGCCGACGTGAGCCTGCTCGACCGCCTGACGGAGTGGTTCGTGGGCAAGCCGCACCTGCGGACCCCGCCGATCGTCGCCGTGGTGAACCAGGTGGACCTGCTGAGCCCGAAGGCCGAGTGGGCCCCGCCCTACAACTGGGTGGACGGGCAGCGGCCCAAGGAGGTGAACGTGCGGGAGTGCGTCGCGGCCGTGCGGGAGCAGGTCGCCACGCGGGTCGCGGAGATCGTCCCGGTGTGCGCCCGGTCGGGCGAGGCGTTCGGCATCGTCGAGGGGCTGGTGCCGGTCATCGTCTCGCACCTGGACCACGCCCGCGGCGCGGCGATCCTCAAGGCGTTCGACACCGAGGCCAACGAGCGCCCGATGGGGAAGGTCGCGGACCAACTGGGCACCGTCGTCACCGCCGGACTCGGCGCGCTCGCCGGGTGGCTCAACAAGAAGAAGTGAGCCGGGCAAAGTGGGCGACGCGCTCCGCGAGTCGCGCCCCGGCGCAACGCGGGCAACCGGGAACCTCGTCCCGCCTCCGGGGTCACTCGCTCTGCAAGTGACCCACTTTCGCTCTGTCGAAGTCCTGTCGAGAATCGCTCGGGTGGTTGGCGGGCCGCCACGGAGGGCGGCCCCTACCGGAGGCTTGGTTCGTAGGGGC
>NZ_JBHYGG010000233.1:0-2092 GCF_051859125.1 Gemmata sp. | reverse complement strand
GTGGCACAGGCCTCTGGCCTGTGCAGGCGGACACAGGCCAGAGGCCTGTGCCACCGGACCGATCAGCGCCACCTCGCCCCGTTCCGACGGGGAGAGGTCGCGACGAGTCCTCGAGTCGCGGGTGAGGGGGTGGCGCCCCACGTCGCCACAATCGCGGTGCCTCGGTCTACCACTGTCTCGTTCCGGTTCCCGCGGAAGGACTCCCTCGATGCTTCGCGTGCTGCTGCCGGCCGTCGCAACCGGCGTCCTCCTGTGGGCGGCGTTCTTCCCGCTCGACCTCGGGCCGCTCGGGTTCGTCGCGCTCGTGCCGTGGCTGGCGCTGGTGCGGGCCGACGTGTCGCGGCGCCGGCGCTACGTCGCGGCGTACCTGGGCGGGGTCGTGTTCTTCGCGCTGGCGACGCAGTGGGTCCGCGTCGCGCACCCGATGATGTACATGTCGTGGGCCGCGCTGTCCGTCATCATGCCGGTGACGTGGGTGCTCGCGCTCGACTTCGTCCGCCGGTTCGACCGCCTCGGCGTCCCGCTCGCGCTGTCGGTGCCCCTCGGATGGGTCGGCCTGGAATACGTGCGGATGCACTTCCCGACCGGGTTCCCGTTCCTCGCGGACCTCGGGCTCCAGCACATGATCGGCTTCGGCTGGTACTTCCTCGGGTACACGCAGCACGCCTTCGTCCCGCTCATCCAGGTCGCGGACGTGGGCGGCGTGTACGCGGTGTCGTTCGTGGTCGCGGCGGTGAACGGTGCGGTCGCCGGGTGGGTGTACCGCTCCCGGCCCTCACCCCTTGCGGGAGAGGGTGGCCGCGAGTCTTCGAGCGGCCGGGTGAGGGGTGAAGCCGTCCCCTCTCTGAGCGCTCACCCCTCACCCGGCGGCGAAGCGCCGCCACCCTCTCCCGCAAGGGGAGAGGGCAAGCGGCCCATCCGTTCCACCGCAGCTGTGCTGCTGCTCGTCGCAACGAGCGTGGGCTACGGCTACTGGCGGCTCGACCACCCCGAGTTCGCCGCGGGGCCGCGGGTCGCGGCGCTCCAGGGGAGCGTGCCGCAGGACGCGAAGGACGGCGGCGGGTCCACGCTCGTGGAGGCGTACCGCAAGCTGTTCTTCGACGCCCTCGCGGAGCAGCCGAAGCCCGACCTGATCGTGTGGCCGGAGACGTGCTTCGCCGACGAGTGGATCGAGGTCGCGCCGGGCGAGCAGGCCGACCCGGAGTTCGCGGCGGCTGCGAAGAAGTGCGCCGAGCGGCTGGCGAAGGGGCCGCCCGCGGTGCCGACGCTGCTCGGGCTCAACGGGCTCGCGTGGGAGGGCGGGCGGCGGTGGAAGTACAACTCCGCGCTCCTGCTCGACACCCGCGGGCACAAACTCGGCCGGTACGACAAGATGCACCTGGTGCCGTTCGGCGAGTACGTCCCGCTCGGCGAGACGCTGCCGTTCATGAGCGTGTTCACCCCGTACAAGCACGACTACTCGTGCCGCCCCGGTCAACAGTGGACGCGGTTCCCGCTGCCCGCCGGCGGCCGGAAGTACACATTCGGGTGCCTGATCTGTTACGAGGACTCGGACCCGTCTCTGGCCCGGCGGTACGTCGCGGCCGACCCGGTCGACTTCCTCGTGAACATCTCGAACGACGGCTGGTTCGACGGCACCGAGGAGCACGAGCAGCACCTCGCGATCTGCCGGTTCCGCGCGGTCGAGGCCCGGCGGGCGGTGGTGCGGGCGGTGAACATGGGGATCTCGGGCGTGATCGACCCCGACGGCCGCGTCGTCGCGCTGCCGGGGCCGACGTGGGCCGCGTCGAAGAAGGTCGAGGCGGTGGTCACGGCGGTGGTCCCGCTCGACTCGCGGACGACGTGGTACGCCCGCACCGGCGACTGGGTGCCGGCCGCGTGCTGGCTCGCGGTGGCCGCGAGCTTCGCGCTGGCGTGGCGCAGGAGAAGAGGTTGATCCGCAGAGAGCGAAGCAGAAGAGAGTGATCCACAGATTACGCAGAAGACACAGATTATCAGACAGAAGCGAAAGGCAGAAGACCGGGGAAGACAATCGGGCACGGGCACGGGCACGCACGCGGGCACGGAGAAAAACCGGGGAACAGCCTCGGAA
>NZ_JBHYGG010000232.1:0-2187 GCF_051859125.1 Gemmata sp. | reverse complement strand
GATACCAGATCCGATTGAACCGGAACCGTGGTGGTCGGTTCCGAGCCCGAGCGCCGAGCGAGGGTTCACGTTGCCCCTCGCTCGGCGCTCGGGCTCGGACCCGTACGCATCCCACAGATCCGGTATGAGCCCCCCAAGGCTGTATTGGTGAAGCACTCAGGGGCGGTCGCTCGTTGAGTGTTGGGTTCAGGGTCGGTGACGCACTCGGGGGGCTCACGCCCCCCGCTCGCCCAGAACCCAGCCGCGGCCCGCCCTCACTTCGCGTTCGCGAGCGCCTCGGCGCGGGCGGTCAGCGCCTTGACGTGGTCGGCGCGGCCCGGGAACCGGGCCTGCACCGCAGCCCGCTCCGCGTAGGTCTGCCACTCGCCCACCGCCGCCTTCCACGCGTCGGTCGCGTCCCGCTTCAACAGCTCGGCCCCGGGGCCGGTCGCCGCTTCGAGCCGGGCCTGCACCCGCTCGGCCTGCTCGTGCTTGCACAGCGCCAGCAGGAACGTCGCCTCGGCGTGGCCCAGCTCGGCCGTCACGCGGTCGATCATCAGTTGCACGAGCTGGCCGTTACGCTTCCAGTGGTCCTCGACGGCCGCGGCCGCGGCCTGCCGCGCCTCGGGGGTCGCGGCCAGCCCCTGCTGGTCGTACAGCTCGCGGGCCGCCTCGGCCCACGCGCGGATCTCGGGCTCGGCCCGCTGGTTGTTCCGGAGCCGCTCCAGTCCGTACCCGAACTGGTCCTGCCGGGTCACCAGGTCGACCGCCGCGTCCTGGAACTGCCCGCGCTCGATCCGCTCCCGCGGGTTCGGGTTCGACGGGTTGAAGAACGCGACCGCGTAGGCCTGCGCCATCAGCGCCCGGACCCGCTCGGCGGCCTCGTCGTTGCCCCGCAGTTCGGCCGGGATCGTGAGCACCTCCGACGGGAGCTGGCTCCGCGTGTACTGGTCGGTGAGGCGGCCGCCGGGCGGGTTGCGGTCGGTGCCGCCCTCGTCCACCGGGAGGAACGTGCGGAGCACCCGGCCGTAGGCGAACGGGTCGCCGGGCGGGTTCCAGTACGCCGGCTTCGGGTCTTGGAAGGCGTTCCGCAAGGAAACGGGGTCGACCGCGAGCCGCACCGGGAGTTCGCCCTTGAGCTGCTGTTCGAGGGTCGCGATCCGCGGGGCCAGCGCCGGCACCGGCACGGCGAGGAACGCGGTCGCACCCTTCGCCTCCTCGGCCGTGACGCCGCCCGCGTTCTCCCTGGCCTCGAACCACGCCTTGTGCGCGTCCGGGTTGGCCTTCAGTGCCGCGAGGGTCGCGGGGAACGCCGCGCCGCGCCACGGGTCGTAGAGCCGCACGTCACCGCCGACCCGCACGCCGACCGCCCAGAACGGGCCGCGGGGGGTGCCGGTGAGGAGCGTCTTCTTGTCGGCGGCGAACGCGGCGAACATCGCGGGCTGGTCCTTCGCCTCGGGCGGGCCGACGAGGCACCCGTCGAGCCCCATCTGCTGGAGCACCGCGAGGAACACGTACATGCGCTCGAGGCCCGAGCCGTAGCCGCGGCGCAGGGCGTAGGTCGGCGGCACCGGGGGCATCGCCTGACGCACGCCGGGCTGGCCGGGGACTGGGGCGGTCCACGAGTTCAGGTAGATGCTGCGGCACACCCACGCGAAGGCGCGGTCGGCGGCGGTGGCCGCGGCCTGGTCGGGGGTCGCCCCGACCTTGGGCGGCACTTCGAGCGACCGGGCCGCGTCGCGGAGGAACAGGCACTCGGCGAGGTACGCGGCGTCGCCGACGGTGTACGCCGACTCGCGGAGAACGGCCTGGTCGGCGTCGTTCAGTGGGACGAGCGCCGCGACGGCGGCGAGCGATTCGGGCGTGGCGGCGGCGGGCCGCGGCGCGTCCTGGGCGGCCTGGAGGTCGGTGTTGAGGAGCGCGAGGGCGGTCTTGGTGCCGGCCGCGTCGGGCTCCTTGCGGAGCCGCTTCCCGGCCGCCTCCCACGGCCGCACGACGGCCGCGGCCCCGTCGCCGCCCTCACTCTTCCGCGTGGCCGGCGGCCGCCCGCACCCCGGGAGCAGAGCGAGGGCGGTGGTCCCCACGACGAGGGCCAGGGCGGGAACGACTCGGTTCATCAGTGGCGTCTCGCGAAAGTATCGGGCACACGGCGGGGCCGGCGGCCCGGGCGAACCCTGAGCGCCAGCGAGGGGGTGAGGCGCACCCCCT
>NZ_JBHYGG010000231.1:0-2195 GCF_051859125.1 Gemmata sp. | reverse complement strand
GAGCGCCGAGCGAGGGTTCACGTTGACCCTCGCTCGGCGCTCGGGCTCGGACCCGCCCGCCACGGTTCCGGTTCCATCGGACTTGGTATGAGTGGGGCCGCACCGTCGGGAAACGCGAAGACGCTCCGGGGGGAATCCGGAGCGTCTTTCCTTTTTGGGGGAGTGGGGAACCGAGGGGGCGGGGGGATCGATCACACGCCGAGGCCGGCGGTCAGGTCGGGCACCTTGCGGGCGGTGTCCTTGGTCGCGGGGCGGTCGGCCAGGATCTCGGCCTTCACCCGGCGGGTCATGTGCAGCACGAAGGCCGCGTCGCGGAGCATCTTCTTGACCTCGTCCTTCGTCATCGTGGCCGGCGTGACGGCGGCGGTCTGGGCGGCGGCGGCAACCGTGGCGGCGGTGGTGTTCGGGGTCATGTTTGTATCCTTTGCGGTTTCGTTTCGGTTTGGTTCGTTCGTGATCTACCCTTAAGCAGCCACCGTGCCACTCGCGCCGAATCACCTCCGAAATCGCGCCGCGCCCTGGGAATCGTAGGCGATCGTGCGTTCCGATTCGGGCCGTGTAATCTTGATCGTGCCGCGGAGGGGTTGCAACTCTTACCACTTCACAGAATCCGTACAAACGGGCCGTACATTCGTTGCAACGGTGACAAAGCCCGCGGGGGAAACCCCGCGGGCTTGAGTGCTTCGGGCGATTCCGGGGAGCGTGGGTGACTCGCGGCGAACCGAAAGGCCGGCAGGGTGGGTAATGCCCAGTTCCGGTGGCACAGGCCTCTGGCCTGTGCGGGAATCCTCCTGGGATCCGCAGGCAGTGGCTGGCGGGCCGCCACGGAGGGCGGCCCCTACCGGAGTATTCGTTCTTGGCTTGTCGGGGCCGCCCTCCGCGGCGGCCCGCGTGAGGCGAACGACTGAACCGAGCGGCCCGAGGCCTGTGCCACCGGAACCGGTCCGTCTCGATCGGTACTCACTCTCACGGTTCGTCGGCCACGGTAACCGGGGCGGCCTTCGGCGCGTCGAGGTCGCTCGTGTCGAGCCGGCCCTCGGCGTGGAGCTGCTTGAAGATCTCGACCGTCTCGCGGATGCCGGCCGCCAGCGGGGTCTTCGGCATCGGCCCGAGGTCCCGCTCGATCCCCGCGTCGCTCAGGTCGTAGGCGATGGCGATCTGCGTCGTGCCCACGGTGACCAGCCTTGCCGCGTCGGGCAGGACCCCGCAGAGCGCCTTGACGAAGTCGGCCACGGTGACGACCGCGCCACGGAGGTTGTAGCTCTTCGCGCCGGTGTACGGCCGCTCCAGACTGTGAACGAACGTCTTGGCCACGTCGTCGACGTACTGGAAGTCGGTCCACCCGCCGAAGTTGATGTGGTACGGGCGGCCGAGCATCACGGCCTTGATCGCCTTGGTCGGCTCGCTGGTCATGCCCAGGTCGCGGCCCACGCCGTACACGGTCCAGGGCCGCAGGCCCACGCTCGAGATGCCGTTGTCCTGGAAGTAGATCCGGGCGTTCCCCTCGTTGCAGCACTTGAAGATGCCGTAGTGGGTGCTCGGGGTCAGCAGCACGTCGTCGCCGAGCGCGCCGGCCGGGTACTTGTCCGGCCCGCCGAACACGGCCGCGGAGCTGGCGTACACGAGCCGCTGCACCTGCGCGCCGGCGGCCTTGACCGCCTCGAACACGGCGAGGGTGCCGAGCACGTTCACCTTCGCGCCGAGCATCGGGTCGGCCCGGCACGTCGGCACCTGGAGCCCGGCGAGGTGGATGACGTGGGTGATGCCGAAGGCTTCGATCGCCTTCTTGAGTGCGGGAAGGTCGGTGACGTCGCCGGGGACGAACGTGACCTTCTTGACCTCGCTCTCGGGGAGCACGAGCCGCAGCCGGCGGGCGTCCTCCCGGAGGTCGAACACCCAGACCTGGTCGCCGCGGGCCAGGAGGTTGCGGGCGATCCACGCCCCGATGAACCCGTACCCGCCCGTAATCAGCACGCGCATTGAGAGGCTCCGAACCGGACCCACCGGACACCCCGAACCGGGGAGAAGTGGAGTCAGACTAAGTCTGGTTGATGGCTTCCTGTAGCCGGCCTCTGTGAGGCCGGGCCCCGGGAGTTTCCCAGGCACCGGCCCCACCCAGGGCCGCGCCCGAACACCCCCCCAAAAAAACAAAGGGGGGGGAGGGGATTAGGCCCCCCGCGGTGGGGGGGGGCCCC
>NZ_JBHYGG010000230.1:0-2196 GCF_051859125.1 Gemmata sp. | reverse complement strand
CAGCCGACGAAACCCTTCCGCGAGGCTGTCGTTGTGCTTAACTGAAGGGCATTGGCCCTAGCCCCGGTTGCAACGGTAAGTCGCGGGATCAGGTGTCCGGTTCAATACGTCGTTTGCACTGGTTGCAGAGCATGACCCACGGCTCTCCCCGTGGGGAGTGGTATCCATCCCCCGTGATCGGGTTGATCGTGGACTTGCACGCGGGACACTGCATCTCGTTCATTGCCGCCTCCCGCACGTCCTTCAGATCCGGGTGTTCGCGGCGAATCCGCTCTTCCTTCTCCCTCAGCGCCCGCCCCCGCTCGTCGTCCTCTTGGCTACATACTGCCCAAGAAAGCGCCGGGCTCAACACGTAGAGCAGCCAGTACCAGAGGGAGCGTTTCGGTGACGACTCGGCGGCGGGTTCCCCTTCGGGCCGCTCGGGCGACGGGACTTCCGGCGTAGGGTCAGGCTCGGGCATCACGCATTCCGAATGGTTGGGCCGGGGGCCGTCCCCGCGGACGGATCGGGTTTCCAGCAGCAAGCCGAGCGGGAGGCCAAGGAGCGTTCCGACGGTGGGCGGGAGCAGGCCGCGCCACCCGTGAGGGTAGGCGGTTAGCCCGGCCAGGATGTTGGCCACACCCTCCGCCACTCGAAGCCATCCGCCGAC
Source organism: Gemmata sp. (assembly GCF_051859125.1). Taxonomy (NCBI): domain Bacteria; kingdom Pseudomonadati; phylum Planctomycetota; class Planctomycetia; order Gemmatales; family Gemmataceae; genus Gemmata; species Gemmata sp. Next base: position 1,547 of record NZ_JBHYGG010000230.1, on the reverse strand, counting down.
GTCGGGGCCGTGTCGTCCGGCCGCCCTACCGTACCCAACCGCCGCGGCGGCCGCAACAAATCACCGGGCGGTCGTGCGAGCCGGAGTGGGGCCACGTCCTGGTGTTCTCTTGTCGCGCGACAAGGGGGTAGTGTGGTGATCCCGGCAGGCCCGTCGCCGTTCTTGCCGCATGGATCTGACCCGAGCTGACGACCGGTCGCGCGACCGGCTGGGACGTGGTGGCTAACCGGGCTGGTCTGCCCTGCAGATGGTTCGGCCCTACTCGCCATCCGAAGAACGCGGCCGCATCCGCTCGGCCAATTCCGCGAACGACCCGAGGTACTTCGCCGGCCCCGCCTCCCGCGGCACCGCCGGGGACAGGCCGAGCAGGAACCCGACCAGCTCGGCGAACGGGGTCCGCCGCGGGGACCACCGGTCCACCACGTGATACCGGCCGGTCCGCACGCCCTCGACCACGCACTGCCAGCCGTCCAGCCCGTCGGCCCGCTCGGCCGTAGGCAGGTCCCAGAACCCGGCCCGCTCGACCAGCTTACCCAGCCGCTTGGCCTCGCCGGGGGTCAACTCCCACTCGGCCTCGGACACCAACTGGCCCGGCTCGTACCCGCCCCGCCCGTCAGTCTGCTTGCGGGCGACCCGCCACCCCCCGGCGTCGGTGACCCGGACGAGGGCCGGGCGGGTGAACGTCGGCAGGAACAGGAGTCGGAAGACCGTCGGCTGGTCGGGGGCCGGCGGGTGCAGGGGCCGCTCCTGCATCGCCATGAGGTGCGAAACGTACCACCGCTCGTGGAGCGCGTGCAGATCCGGGTGGTCGTCCAGCACCCCTGGCGGAAAGAACTCCATCTGCGGCGGCTCCGGGGCCGAACAACTGGCTCAGCAGCGGCCTCGCTGTGAGCTGTGGGTCACGAACCGCCACCGAGTCGACCGTCTGCTGCTGCGTCGGGTTCGGCGTCTTGCCCTGCCCGCGCGGATGGGCTCGAGAGGCCGGGGACAACTCTGAGGTTGCCCCAGTCGACCTGCTTCCGCTGGACCCCGGCTCCGGTGTGGGCTCTCATCCGGCCGATGGCCGCCAGCCCCTGCTCCTCGGTGTACGAGTGCCACCGCATCAGCGCGAAGGCCACCATCCCAGTCCGGTGGATGCCGGCCGAGCAGTGGATCAGGATCGAGCGACCGCCATCAAGCCGTTCGGCGAGGACTGGCAGGGCTGCGAGGACGGCCTCGGACGCCGTACCCCGCGGAGGCTGTCCGTTTTCGAGGGGAAGCCACACCCACTCGATGCCAACTTGTTCGACCAACTCGCCGACGACGGCCGCTCCCTCCCTCGCCGACAACAGGGTGACCACGCAGTCGCAGCCGAATGCCCTCAGCGCCGGCACGGCCCTCGCACCAGGGCGGTGCCAGAGCGTGAGCCGCCCGTTCCCGACCGGGACCCAGTTGCAGTCGAAGGTCGGGGCCTCTGTCTGGTCGGGCATCTCGATCCACCGCGCCCTTCTATCGCCGAAAGAATCCATGCAAGCCGTGTGCGTTAGTGTGAGGGGTGGTCGCCCTTC
>NZ_JBHYGG010000229.1:0-2273 GCF_051859125.1 Gemmata sp. | reverse complement strand
CGGAGGGCGCCCCCTACAAACCAAACGCCAACTGTCTGGTAGGGGCCGCCCTCCGTGGCGGCCCGCGCGAGGCGTTGGATTTCGGCCGAGCGACTTGGTGGCACAGGCCTCTGGCCTGCGGAGCCTTCAGCACAGGCCAGAGGCCTGTGCCACCAGAACGCTTCTCCACGGTCGCCGCGGCCCGCTCCGGCCTTCTCCTTCTGCTGCTGGATCTGGAGCTTCTTGCCGCGCTTGTGGAGGCGGACCGGGATGTCATCGCTGTCGAACCCGAGCACCTTCACGCCGGTGATGAGTCCCTCGCCGCTGCCCTCGGGCTCGATGCGGCCGTCGGGGAAGATCTTCAGCGTGATGTCCGCGGTCCCCTTCAGCCGCCCCTCAAAGTCCTTGTTCAGCCCCCACTCAGGCGGGAGCTGCTTGCTGTCGAGGCCGCTCGCGGCGACCTTGAGCACGAAGGTCGTGGGGTCGGCCCCGAAGTCGAGGGTGCCGTCGAGCGCGAGGTGCCCGCCGGCCACCTCGCCCTTCGTCTCCTGGAGCGTGACCTTCGCGCCGCTCACCCGGATGAGCCCGGTGACGCGGGTGAGCGTCACGCTCGCGTCGGGGAGCGTCAGCGCCGCGGCGGCCGGCTTGATGTCCACCGAGTACTCGACGCTGCCGCCCGGGGCCGCCCACACCCGCACGGTCGCCGCCCCGCGGCCGTTGGGCTGCACGCTCTGCCACACCGACGGGGGGACGAACGGGACCGAGCCGAGGCGGTCCATGGTCAGCGGGCCGTCCGGGGTCGAGAGCTCGACCCACCCGGTCTTCGCGGCCGCGGTGATCTCGCCGGTCACGGTCCACTTCGACCACGCGGGGTCGTCGATGGCCCCGGCGAGCTTCACCGCGTCGCCGGCGGCCGCCACCGACAGGGTCAGGTTCTGGAGCGCGAACTCGGGCCGCCCCTCCTGCTTGATGGTGAGCCGCCCGCCGGTGATGTTGATGCTCGGCAGGTGCCCCCCGCCCCCGCCGCCCGACAGGTGCGGGAGCGTGGTGATGACCTTGCCGTCCGCGGCGACGTGGAGCGTGAGGGTGACGCCGTCGAGCGTGACCCAGTCCGGTTCGACGCTGCCGGTCGCCAGTCCGAAGACCGACACGTCGGCGCTGGCCTTCCCGACCCCCAGCACCTCCGCGTGCCCGGGGTCCGAAGCGGAGGGGTCGAAGACCCGCATCCCGATGCTCGACGTGAGCAGCCCGAGCCGCACCTGGGTGACCTCGACCGGCATCCCGATCTGCTTGCCGATCTGCCGGGCGACCATCGCCTTGCCGCCCGCCGTGGACAGGTAAATCCCGATCGCGACGCGGAATACCACGACCAGGGCGAGCAGGCCGCCGGCCGCGTAAAGCCCCCACCGCACCGCCCGCCGTGCCGTGACCATGACTGTCCCTTTGGTGGCTGCCCCGGGGTCGCTCCCTCAACGATGCGCCCTCTTCTGCACATGGCGTTCCGCGGCGGGCGTTTCCCCGCGGTGCAGCGCGCCGCCCGGCGGACCGACCGGGAGAACCGGATTGTTCGGACTGGGGGGGCGGCGCGGTGTGTCGGGGGCCGCCCGGACAGGGGGCGTCGAGAGCGGTTTTGGTCCGAGCTCGTGCGCCGAGCGAGGGACAAGTGTGAACCCTCGCTCGGCGCTCGGGCTCGGACCGGAACCTCGCTTCGGCGTCAGTCGTCGCCGCCGCCGGCGCGGCGGTTCTGCTTCTTGGCCGACTGGCGGCGCTTGTCGGCCACGCGGCGGCGCTTCGCGCCCTTGGTCACCTTGGTCGCCTTGCGGACCGTCGGCGGGACGAGCCCCGCGCGGATCATCTCGGTGAGCTTCTCGACGCAGTCGAGCCGGTTCCGCTCCTGGTCGCGGTACTTCTGCGACTGGAGGACCACGTCGCCCTCGACGGTGAACCGCGACGGGAACCGCGCCCGCATCCGCAGCATCGCCGGGGCCGGGATGGCGGCGGCCGTCGCGGCGGCCCGCCACCGCAGCACGGCCTTCGACGCGACCTTGTTGACGTTCTGGCCCCCCGGCCCGCTCGAGCGGGCGTAGCTCCACTCCAGCTCCTCGTCGGGGATGCGGACGAGTTCGGTCACTTCGAGCATCGGCGCACCGTGGGAAGGAAGCGGCGCGGACCGGCACGTCGCGCCCCCGGTTACTTTAGCACCGGCCGCGGGGTGTTCCTGTGGATTCGGACACCTGGCCGGGCGACCCCTGAGCGCCCGCGAGGGGGTGCGCCTCACCCCCTCGCTGGCGCTC
>NZ_JBHYGG010000228.1:0-2385 GCF_051859125.1 Gemmata sp. | reverse complement strand
CCTGGTCTCGGGGGAGAGGTCGCGACGAGGCTCTGCGAGTCGCGGGTGAGGGGGCGGAGTCACGACAGGATACCAACCAGCCGGTACCACTCCGCCGTCTCTCACGAAACTCGGGGGGCTCACGCCCCCCGCTCGCTCGAACACGGACGACACGCCCCAGACTCACTGCGCGTTCTTGTAGCCCTTCGCGCGGTCGGCGAGGCCCTTGTCCTTGGTCGTGGCGATCACGCGGTCCAGTGCCTTCGCGAACTCGGCCTTGTTCGGCTCGCGGAGCGTCTTCGAGTGCGCCAGGCCGGTCACCCCCTTGCACGCCGCCTCGGCCAGTGCCGGCTGGTCGAGGTACGGCAGGACGTAGTGCAGCGTCTCGATCTGGCGGACGTTGCCGAGCCCTTCGAGGATCGCGCGGCGCTCGTCGTCGCGGGTCGACAGCTCCATCGCCCTTTTCAGCACCGCCAGCGCCGCGAGCCGCTCCTCGGGGGTGCGGTCCACGAGGACCGTGTTGACGCGGGTGAGGGCCTGGAGCGCCCGCACCTTCTCGGCGTCCTTCCCCTTCTCGGCGAGGGCGAGGAGGTCGTCGTTCGCGGTCGCGTCGGGCCAGTTGCACAGCCCGGCGACGGCCGCATCGTGCAGCGCCGGGTCGGTGCCCGCGAGCGCCTCGCGGAGCGTCTTCTTCGCGTCGGTCCCGCCGATGCGGCCGAGCAGGGGCAGGAGGTCGGCGGCGCGGTCCTTGGCGGTGTCCTTGATCGCGGCGAGCACCGGCTCGGCCCGCTTCTCGGCGTTCGCGATCTGCAGCGCGACGGCGGCGACCGCCTCCTGGGCCTGCTCGCGGTCCTTGCCCTTCTCGCTCTTGAGGAACGCCGCGATCATCCCCGGAATGTGCTCGGGCGCGGCCACCGACTTCAGCCCGGTGAACGCGGCCGTGCGGACGCTCGCGTCGGTTCCGGTGGCCGCCTTGAGCAGCGCCGGAACGGCGGCCGCGGCCTTGCGCCGCTCCAGGACGCCGATCAGCGCGACCGTGCGGGCCGGCGTCTTCTCGGCGTCGAGCGCCGCGAGGAGCTTCTCGTTCACGCCCTCGGCCGGCAGCGCCGCGAGGCTCTCGGTCGCGACCCCGGCGGCCGCGTCCTTGCTCGACATGATTTCGAGGAGTTGGTCCACGGTGCCGGCGTCGCCGAGCCGCCCGAGGGCCACGATCCCGGCGCGCTTCACGGCCGGGTCGGCGTCCCTCGCGGCGGCCGCGGCCACGGGCAGCAGCGACTTCTCCCCGCGGGCGGCGATGGCGGTGACGACCAGCACGCGGTTCGGCACGGTCAGCTTGTCGGTGCTCGACGCGAGCGCTTTCAACGCGCCGGCCGAGAGCCCTTCGATCTGCCCGACGGCGATGGCACGGGCACCGGCGTCGTCGCTCGCGAGGACCTCAAGAACCAACTCCCCGGCCTTGTCGCCGCTGCTCTGGATCACCCCGCGGAGGGCCGCGAGCCGCACCGGCTTCGCCTCGTCCTTGGTGTTGAGTTGCGCGTAGATCGCGGCGGCCTCGGCTGCCTTGTTCGACTTCAGCAAGCGATCGGCGTGCGCCAGCAGCGAGTCGGCGACGGCGGCGCGAGTCGCCCCCTTCACCTTCTCGCGGGCCGCGGCGAGCGATCCGGCGGCCTCGGCACCCGGGATGCGCCCGAGCGCCCGCGCCGCGGCGACGGAGGCCGCCTCGTCGGTCCCGGCGAGTTCCTTCGCGACGGCGGCAACGGCGGTCGCGTCCCCCCGGCGGCCGAGCGCGTTCAGCAACCCGACCTTCGCGCTGCCCTTCGCGTCGGCGAGTTTGTCGGCGAGCTTCGCCGTGGCCTTCGGGCTGGCGTTGTTCGCGAGTGCCCGCACGGCCGCCTCGCGGACCTCGTCGTCCGTGTCGCCGGCCGCAGCCGCGATGGCGTCGACGGACTCCTCGTTGCCGATGCGCTGGAGCTGCGCGAGGAGCCAGAGGCGGGCGGGCTTGGGGGTCTTGTCGTCGAGCTTCGCGGCCATCAGCTTGCAGGCCTCTTCGCGGAGCTTCTCGTTGCCGGGCGCGCCGACCGCGAAGCAGAGTTCCTGCCAGCGCTGCTGGGCCGCGGTCTCGCGCTTGCCGATTGCGGGGAGGAGTTCGGCGAAGGTGGCGTCGAGGGTCTTGCCCTTGAGGTCGGGCGGCGCTGCGGGGGCGCTGAGCGCCGCGGTCAGCGCGAGGAACGCGGGGAGAAGGTATCGCATGGGTGGGTGCAATGTTGTGGAGTGGTGGAAGGTAGGCGACTCGCTCCGCGAGTCGCGCCCCGGCGCAACAACTGGTGCCGGGGCGCATCAGAACGTGGTCGGTGTCACACGCGGAGCGAGTGACCTACATGTTCGCGAAGTAACCACACCCCCCAC
>NZ_JBHYGG010000227.1:0-2398 GCF_051859125.1 Gemmata sp. | reverse complement strand
TACAGACCCGCTTGGTTTGTAGGGGCCGCCCTCCGTGGCGGCCCGCCAACCCGCTATGAGTTCAGCCGAGTAAAGGGGCGAGTCATGGGCGTTCGCATCGGGGACACGGGCCGCGCGGTGACGCCGCTGTCGCCGAGCGGGTACGTCGAGATCGGCGGCGTGCGGCGGTCGGCGACCACCGAGGGCACGTTCATCGAACCCGGCCGCGCGGTGGTCGTCGTGCGGGGCGGGCCGCCCGGGTTCGTCGTCCGCGCGGTCGAACCGGGCGCGCCCGCGGAGGCGCTGCCGCACCAGGGTGAAGAACTCGTTCGGGCCGAGCACCAGCGCACGAGGGCCGACGTTGCGGCGGCCGATCGCGACGCGCGACAGAAGGCGTGGGCCGAGTTGAAGCGCCGCATGGCGCGTGGGGCCGCGGCCGCCGGCGCGTTCGGGTGCGCCGCGGGGCTGACGAACGCGGCGCTCGGCCGGCACTTCGACTGGGCCGGCGCGACCGCTTGGGCGCTCCCGGAGTTGCTGCTCGGCTCCGCGGCGGCCGGCGCCCTCGACGCGGTCCTGCTGTACTTCTTCACCGGCTGGTTCGTTGCGCGCGTCCTCCCCGCGGAGGCCGACGCGGTGTTCGAGCCGAGCCTCGTGGCGGTCCTGGCCGGACTGGTTGGCGCTTCGCTGGGGTTCTGGGTGTACGCCGCGACCGGGGACGTGTGGCTGGTCGCGCGCTGGACGGCCGGGCTGTCGCTGGCGTTCGCCGCCCTCGCCGCCGGCCTCGCGTGGGTCGTGAACGTGCTGACGTGACCGGAACGTAAGCTGTGTCGGGACGGGGGTGCAGTTCAGTCGAAGGATCGGGTGGCACCCCCTCACCCGCCGCTCGAGGACTCGCGGCGACCTCTCCCCCGAGACCGGGGGCGAGGTGGGGGCACCCGGTCCCACGCATCGGCCACCCGCTCGCGAAGCCGCAGAAGGGCGCAGTGGCAACACCTCTCCCCTGGTCTCGGGGGAGAGGTCGCCGCGAGTCCTCGAGCGGCGGGTGAGGGGGTGTTGCCCTCAACTCTCATCAATCCGCCTCGCGCCATCTCACCACCATTTCCAAATCATTCCCCGGAGGTCTCCCGTGCTCGCGCCGATCACCGTTCGATACGCGTTCCGCCCGGCGAGGCGGTCGCTTGCGACCGGGCAGGTCGCGGACCTGTTCGGGCTCGCCGACGGGGAGCCGGAACACACCGTCGCGGCCGGCGTCGCGCTCGACGTGCGGCCCGGCGACCTCGTGCTGTTCACCGGCCCGAGCGGGTCGGGGAAGTCGTCGCTTCTGCGGGCCGTCGCGACCCAAGTTGGTGCCGTCGATGCCGCAACGCTCGCGCTACCCGACGCGCCGCTCATCGACGCACTCCCCGGCCCAATCGAGCAGCGGCTCGCGGCGCTCGGCGGGTGCGGGCTGTCCGAGGCGCGACTGTTGCTGCGCACGCCGGCGGAGCTGTCCGAGGGGCAGCGCTACCGGTTCCGGCTCGCTTACGCTTCGCAGTGCGGAATGCGGAGTGCGGAGCGCGAAGTGAAGACCGAATGGCCGTCTTCGATTCCGCACGCCGAACTCCGCACTCCGCACTTCGTCGCGGCCGACGAGTTCACCGCCACGCTCGACCGCACGCTCGCGAAGGTGGTCGCGTTCAACCTGCGGAAGCTCGTGACGCGAACCGGCGTCGGCGTGCTCGCGGCCACCACGCACGACGACATCGCCGCCGACCTGAACCCGGACGTGTGGGTGCGGTGCCGCGGTGATGGCGAGGTGGAGGTCGAGCGCCGCACGCCGGAGGCGCGGCGGATCTCGTTCGCGAACGAACTGCGCGTCGCCGACGGCACCCGGGCCGACTGGCCGCACTTCGCTCCGTGGCACTACCGCAGTCACGCACTCGCGTTCGTCACGCGCGTGGTGGTGCTGTGGCACGGGACCGAGCGGGTCGGCGTGTGCGTGTTCGGCACCCCGGCGGCCTCGCTCGCGCTGCGAACGAAGTTCTTCGGCCTCACGAACCCGCGGTCGCGGCTGGCACTCTCGGCGCTCAACGCGCAGCTCTGGGTGCTCCAGCGCGTCGTGCTGCACCCGACCTACCGCGGGGCCGGGATCGCCGCGAACTTCGTGCGCGAGGCGTGCGCATCGTGCCCCGTGAGCTGGGTCGAGACGCTCACCGCGATGGGCCACGCGAACCCGTTCTTCGAGCGCGCCGGGTTCGTGCGGGTGGGCATCGTGCGAAAGGACCGCGACACGCCGCCCGGCCAGTACGGCTCGCGGACCGGGCCGTCCGCGGACGCGACCCGCCGGAACCGGTTCAGCGACCCGGTCTACTATGTGTTCGACAACCGGTTGCAGCGAAAGGACGGGCCGGGTCGTGGCGAACCCTGAGCGCCAGCGAGG
>NZ_JBHYGG010000226.1:0-2424 GCF_051859125.1 Gemmata sp. | reverse complement strand
AGCCCCATTTCATCCGTCCGGGTGGAATCGCTCCCATCTTCGACTCTGTTGAATTGTTCGCCCCACGCGGGCCGCCACGGAGGGCGGCCCCTACGATCCGAGCGCGACCCGTTTAGTAGGGGCCGCCCTCCGTGGCGGCCCGCCGGCCACAGACGGTATGTCCCAGTCGGATTTCGGCCGAACCTCACCACCGGCGTCACGCCTCGTAGTCCACCCGCCCCTCCCTGCGGTTGCCGCGCATGTCGGCCTGCCAGTACCGGCCCTCGTGGACGTCGAGGCACGTCAGCCACCCGGTCGAGAACGCCCGCGTGTCGATACACACGGCCCCGGGAACCACCTTCGGCACCCCCGACTTCTGCGACGTGTGCCCGCACACGACCGTCTTCCCCGAGTAGTGCCGCATTGCGTCCGGGAGGAACTCCCACAGCAGCGCGTAATCGGGCTGGGCGTCCATGTCGTACTCGGGCAGTACGGTCGCGTGGACGAAGATGAATCGGTCGCTCTCGTAGTAGTCGACCAGGTGCGTCGCGAGCCAGTCCCAGTGCTCGGCGGGTACGGCGTCGAGGGTCGCGTCCGCGCCGGCGGCGATGCCGTAGGAGGCGAGCGTCTCGACCCCGCCGACGCTGAGCCACATTTTCTTCTGCCCGCGGCCGCCCGTGCGGGCGTCGAGCATCATCGCCTCGTGGTTCCCGCGGAGGCAGATCAGGTTGTGCGACTGCTGGAGCGCGATGAGCCGCCTGATGACGCCCCGCGAGTCCGGCCCGCGGTCCACGTAGTCGCCGAGCGTGATGACGACGTCGTCGCGGGTCGGCTTCACCCAGTCGAGGAGCGAATCGAACGCGGCGAGACAGCCGTGGATGTCACCGAACGCGAGCACGCGCATGGGGAACTCCCGGGGAGGGGTCAGTATAACAACCCCATGCCAATCCTCCTTTTCGACATCGACGGAACGCTCGTCCGCACCGGCGGCGCGGGCAAGGGCGCGATGGAACACGCCCTCCAGACCGCGTTCGGGGTCCGCGAGGTCCGCGACACGGTCTCGTACTCCGGCCGCACGGATCGGGCCATCGGCCGCGACCTGCTCCGCGTCCACGGCATCGACCCGACGCCCGAGAACCAGACCCGCCTCCACGAGGCGTACCTGGCGGAACTGCCCGTGCGGCTGAAGACGCACGGCGGCGAGGTCTGCCCGGGGGTCACGGAGCTGCTCGGCGAGCTGCGCCCGCGGTCCGGGGTGGTTCTGGGCCTGCTCACCGGGAACGTGCGGGTCGGGGCGCGGCATAAGCTCAACCACTTCGGGCTGTGGGACTTCTTCGCGTGCGGCGGGTTCGGGGACGACCACTTCGACCGCGACGACGTGGCCCGCACGGCGGTCTCGGAGGTCCGGGCGCACCTGAAGCGGGAGGTCGCCGCCGGCGACGTGTGGGTGATCGGCGACACGCCGCTCGACGTGCAGTGCGCGCGTGCCGTGGGCGCGAAGGCCGTGGCCGTGGCGACCGGCTGGCACCCGCTCGAAGAGCTGGCGTCGCACGCCCCCGACTACGCCCTCGCGGACCTGTCGAACCCGGCGGAGTTGCTGCGCATCTGGAGGTAAAAACGAGAGCGGCGGCCCGAAGGCCGCCGCTCGCCGGGTGCGGTCCAAATCACCTGATCTTGGTGTCGCCGGCGGTGGCCGGGATCAGGTTGATCCGCTTGCTGCCCTGGTCGAAGTACACCGTGCCGTCGGTCAGCGCGAACAGGCTGTCGTTCTTGGCGCGGCGGACGTACGAGCCCGGGGCGTACCGGGTGCCGCACTGCGTCACGATGATGCTGCCGGTCGTCACGAACTGGCCGGCGTAGGCCTTGATGCCGCGCCGCTTCGAGACCGAGTCGCGACCGTTGCGGACCGAGCCCTGGCCCTTCTTGTGTGCCATGTTGTATTCCCCCTTTACGGAATGCCGGTGCTGAAGAGTGTGTATTTTAGGGACTGCGCCCGGGCTGGCAATCCTGATTCGCGCGCCGGAGCCCGGCGACTCACCTTGACCCGGACCCCCGCGTCGGCTGTGCTAGGAGCGGAGCAGAACTCACCCGAGGAGGCCGACCGATGGCGATGGAAAACTTCACGAAGCACCAGCAGGGAATCATCAAGCGGTACTACCAGAACATCGACCAGATCACCTGGCAGAAGCTGTCCGAACTCGTCGGCGACCTGTACCTGGCGGAGGGCAAGAAGCGCGACAAGCTGTGGGCGTCGGCGGTAACGTACATGGAGAAAATGGAAGTGCCCAAGGAGCGGATCGCCCACCTGACCGCAAAGAAGGACCCGACCCTGCTGGCCAAGCTGGTCGAGGAGCTGATGAGCGGCACGTGACCGACACGGAGCAGCGGCCCGCAGCCTCAAAATGACTGGAGCCGGGGGCGGGGGGGGGGGGGCGGGGGGGTGGG
>NZ_JBHYGG010000225.1:0-2429 GCF_051859125.1 Gemmata sp. | reverse complement strand
CCTCGCCCCGTTCCGACGGGGAGAGGTCGCCGCGCTTCGCGGCGGGTGAGGGGCACCACGCTCGCGGACCATCGGGGACGCGAACGCCACCAACGCACTCGCCCCGCCGCGTATCATGCCCCCATGCGCGAACACCTCCGCACCCTGCGCCTGGCCACGTGGCTCGGCTGGCAGCTCGAAACGAACTGGGCCAGCCCGTGGCTGTTCGCCCTGTACATGCTCGTCAAGCCGGTGTGCGGGTCGCTCATGCTCGTGTGCATGTTCTACGCCGCCCGGAGCGCCGCCGGGGCGCGCGTGCCGGTCGAGTTCCTGCCGTACCTGTACGTCTCCAACGCGTGCTACGGGCTCGTCGGCCACGTCATGTTCGGCCTCAGCTACGCCGTCGTCCGGGACCGCGAGCACTACCGGATGCTGAAGTACGTGTACATCAGCCCGGCCCACTTCCAGACGTACTTCCTCGGCCGCGGCGCGGCCCGCGGGCTCGAAGCGGTCGTCGGCGGGGTGCTCAACGTCGGCGTCGGCCTGTTCCTGTTCTCCGAGCTGCGGAACACCGTCACCGTGGACCCGGGCTGGCTGCTCGTGTACCTCGCAATCGGGTGCGCGATGCTGTGGGCGTGCGGGATGCTGCTCGCCGGCGCGTGCCTGAACATGTCGCGGAACGGGATGTTCCTGAGCGAAGGGGTGGCGGGGGTCGTGTACCTCGCGAGCGGCGTCGTGTTCCCGCTCTCGGCGCTGCCCGCGTGGGTGCAGTCGATCTCGCTGAGCCTGCCGACAACGTACTGGCTGGAGGGGATGCGGCGGGCGCTGATGGGCACGGGCGCGTTGCCCGCGCAGCTCCGCGGCCCGCTCGCCGACTGGACCAACGGCGAACTCGCCGCGATGCTCGCCGCCACGACCGCGGTGCTCGTCGCGCTCGCGCAACTCTTCTGGCGGTGGAGCGAGCGCCGCGCCTGGCGGAACGGGAAGCTCGAAGAGAACGCGGGGGTGTGAACCCGAGCCGGGTGGTCCCGGGCCGGTGGGGGAGTCGGTTGTGATCGGTAGGGCCGGCTGTGCCGGCCGCGCCTCAAGAGGCCGGCACAGCCGGCCCTACGACCCCGACACCCGCCCGGCCCCGATCAGTACCGGAAGATGGCCGCGAGGCCGGTGTCGGTGGGCATGTTCGCCGACGGCGTCACGATCACCCGGGCCTTGGTCTTCAGCGCCATCTCGGCCAGGTCGTCGAGCATGTCGCCGGCCGCGGTGTCGCCGCCGGCCTGCGGGCGGAGCGACCCGGTCGCCATGTCGATCGCCCCGGGGTGCGTCCGGTCGGCGTCCACCAGCAGCACGCCCACCCGCCCCTCGACCGCGGCCAGTGCGGCCTGGGCCAGGTCTTCGGTCCCGCGGCCGTGCGCCCGGGCCGCGCCGAAGTCCTCGCGGACCTTCGCCTGGGCCTCCAGGTAGTGCGTCTGGAACACCGCCCACGCCGCGTCGCGGATCTCCGGGAGGGTCCACTTCGTCCAGTCGCCGGACACCCCCTCGGCCGTCACGAACCGGTTCTTCGTCAGCCGCCGGAACGTGCTCAGGTTGTCGTCGATGCCCACCAGAATGAGCGGCAGCCCGGACGGCTCCGACACCCGGTGGACCACCTCCCGGTCGACCTCGCGGAAGAACCGCTCGACCTCCGGGGCCCGGAGGACGCGGGCGGCGTGGGCCTTGCCGATGAGCTTGCCGTGCGAGTCCTCGCCGCCCACGCGGGCGTTGGGCCGGGTCGTCGACTCCGGCTGCGCGGTGTGGACCCCCTCGACCGGCTCGACTGTTTCCTCGCCGAGCGACTCGTTGAACGTCAGTGGCACCTCCGGGACGTGCAGCGGGTGCAGCTCGTACCGGTTCCCCTCGAACAGCCCGACCCGCTCGCGGGACACGCACAGGACGTGGAACGGGTCGGCCGACTGGACGTACCGCAGGAGCGGCTTGACGTGGAACGAGTCGCCCACCTCGACCCGCTCGGGCACGGCCCGGGGCAGGGCGAAGGTGTCGAACCGGGCGGGCGACGCGAGCACGACCACGCCGCCGGTCGCCGCGGCCCACAGGTCGCGGTCGGCGGACAGCCCGCGGAGCCGGTCGACGAGGTCCCGGCCGGCCGGCCCGGGGTGGTCCCGCGCCAGCGCGGCGTCGGCGAGGTCGACGAGCTGCCGGTACCGGGCCTCGTGCTGCCCCGTGGCGGGGAGGTAGACGGAGACGCACGGGGTCTCGGCCGCGGCGAGGATGGAGAGGACGTATGGCGTGGTCGGGGTGCGCATGGGAGGGGCCTCCGGGTGAGTGGACCGACCCGAAAGGTGCAACCCCGGTGCCCACGGCCTGTCGGGAAATGCCGCGGCCCGGGCCCCGGCCCCCGCCCCGGGCCGCGAACTGCTCGGTCGAAATCCTGTCGAGATCTGCAGAAGTGGTGG
>NZ_JBHYGG010000224.1:38052-62850 GCF_051859125.1 Gemmata sp. | reverse complement strand
CGCCGGATCATCGTGGAGCACGGGATCGGCCGGTTGAGGCGGTTCGCGGCGGTGATACCGAATCCGGCTGATGCGTAACCCTCTCCAACGGTGGGAGGGTTCACCATGACGCGACTACCCGTTGCCGACTACCTGACACCGGCGGAGATCGACCGCCGCTATCGCACCTGCCCGGACGCGGCCGAGAAGTCCCGGTGGCACGTCCTCTGGCTGGTCACCCGGCCCGACCGCCCGGTCTCGGCCACCGCGGCCGCGAAGGTCGTCGGGTACACCCCGGCGTGGGGGCGGGCGATCCTCAAGCGGTACAACGCCCGCGGCCCCGACGCCCTCCCCGACGGCCGCAAGGGCAATGGGGCCGACCCGGTCCTGTCCCCGGACCGGCAGGCCGAGTTGTTCGCCGCCCTCCAGGCCGACCCGCCCGACGGCGGGCTGTGGAGCGGGCCGAAGGTGGCCGCGTTCGTGAGGGACCGGTTCGGGGTCGAGGTGTGGGCCCAGACCGGGTGGCAGTGGCTCAAGGACCTCGGGTTCCGGCTCGTGGTGCCCCGCCCCCGGCACCCGAAGGCGGCGGCCCCCGACGAGCAGCGGAGGTGGCTTTGACCGGCTCCGCGAGCGGATGGCCGAGTTGCGGCGGGAAAACCCGGACAAGGAGGTCGAGTTGTGGTGCGAGGACGAGGCCCGGCTCGGCCTCAAGCCGGTCGCCCGGCGGGTGTGGGCGCTCCGGGGCACCCGGCCGACGAGCAACGGGCGGCACAAGTTCGAGTCCCTGTTCGTGTACGGGTTCGCCCACCCGGGGACCGGGCGGAGCCGGTTCTCGGTCCGACCGAAGGCGAACGCCCAATGCATGGGGGAGGCGCTGGCCGACTTCGCCGGGTGGGCGGACCCGGACGGGCGGAAGGTGCTGGTGGTGGTCGTGGACGGGTCGGGCGGTCACACGGCGAAGAAGCTGGTCGTCCCGCCGAACGTGGTCCTGCACCGGCAGCCGAGTTGTACCCCGGAGTTGCAACCGGCCGAGCACCTGTGGCCGCTGGTCCGGGAGGGTCTGGCCAACCGGGTGTTCGACACCCTGCCGGCGTTGACCGAGGTGCTGACGGCCCGGTGCCAGTGGCTGGCCGACCACCCCGACGTGGTCGGCGGGGCGGTCGGGTTCCACTGGGCCGTCGCCGCCTGACGGTTACCGATCAACCGGACTTGGTATGAGTCACGTGAACCGGCATCGGCGGGAGGGCCACGCGGTGCGGGTGAGGGCCATCGCCGGACTGGTGAACCGGATGCTCGACGCCTGAACCGAACCGCCTACCCGCCACGCGGCGGGTGCGCACCGGCACCGAGCTTATCGTGAAGAACATCTAATGGTTACTCGGGTCCGACCAGTCCAGATGCCACCGGCTCGCCTACGTTACGCTTGTCAGCGACAACAAGCGGAAACTGTGTTCTTAACGAAGTGACAACAAAACGCCTTCAGGAGACGATTCCAGCGGGATCATACCTTTGGCTGAAGACCGGCGATCTGCTGGTGCAGCGATCAAACACGATCGAACTTGTTGGAACTGCCGCAGTGTATGATGGGCCTCTCAACACATTCGTTTACCCCGATTTGATGATGAGGATGCGGCTCAAGGAGTCAGCGACTACAAGATTCGTGTGGCGTTACATCAATAGCCTTGCTGGCCGCACTTTCTTCACGCGTATGGCGGCAGGTTCCTCTGGGAGTATGCCCAAAGTCAGTGGGACGAAACTCCGCACAATGCAGATTCCGCTTCCCCCACTGCCGGAGCAACGGCGGATCGCGGACGTGCTGGACCGGGCAGAATCGTTGCGGGCCAAACGCCGCGATGCCCTCGCCAAACTCGATACTCTCACGCAAGCAATCTTCACAGATATGTTTGAGACGACATCGGCCATTCGCTCCGAATCTCAACTTGTTCGCCTTGCTGACGTCTCCACCAGAATAACTGACGGCACGCACCTGACGCCTCAGTTTCTTGAATCTGGAGTGCCCTTCCTCTTCGTGACGAATGTGAGGAACGGGCGAATCAGTTTTGAAACAGACATATTCATTTCCGACGCGGATTACCAACGGCTCTACCAACGGTGTCCAGTGGAGGAGGGCGATATCCTTTACACCACAGTTGGAGCGACTTACGGCCATGCGGCGGGTGTTGGCGGTTTCACAAAGTTCGCATTCCAACGCCACATTGCCCATGTGAAACCAGACCGAACCCGGATTCATCCTCAATTCTTGGCGGCGTTGATGCAGTTGCCACTCGTCAAACGGCAAGCTGACCGGTGGGCAAGAGGGGCAGCACAACCAACAGTGAATTTGAAGGAACTGAGAGAATTTTTGATTCCCTGCCCACCCCTTCTGCGGCAGCAAGAGTTCGCCCGGCGTGTGACGGCGGTGGAACAACTGAGATCGGCGCATCGGGCGTCGCTGGTTCAACTGGACGCGTTGTTTGCTTCACTGCAACACCGGGCATTCCGGGGGGAACTCCAACCATGCGCGGGGAGTTCCTCGCAGTGTGGTCCGAAACCATCCGCAAGATCTGGTCGATCCTCGCCGAGGATGAGGCGGCACCGCCAGAATTGTTCGGCGAGTTGTACCGAGAGTTGGTTGCGGCACTGAAGGTCAAGCCGTCGGCGGAAGAGCTTGCGGACACCATCGAAGACCAGGCCCGGAGCCGCGAGGCGTTCGAGAGCGTCGCTGCGGCGGAACTGCTCGGCGAGCGGGCCGTGGTCAAGTTTCTCGAATCGGCCCACGACGTGTTCGACGACCTTGGTGACGAGGCAGTGGCGAACCGTTACTTCAACGTCCTGGCCGCGTTTGTTGAAAAGTACAGCCTCCGCTACGACCTCCGTCGGCCGTGCTGCTTGTGCCCAACACTTGCGGGTGTGTTCACCAACCTGTTCCGTGAGCTCCGGGTCGCCGCGGGTCTCGACGCCCACCTCGCGAGCCTGATGCACGCCTTCGAGGACGGCATTCGCGACCTGCGGGACGACTGGACCGAGGTACGGATAAAGACCTGCATTCAGCGGCAGATGAACCTGCTGGAGGCGTTCGGTGCCGTGTGCAAGGGCGTGACCGGGGACACGCTCGGCAAGATCTGCGACCAGGTGGGGACGTGGCCGCACACGGACATCAAAAGGGCGCTGAAGAGCCTGTACGGGTTCGCCTCGGACTACCCCGGCATTCGGCACGGCGGGGCGCCGTCGAGCGCCCTGCGGGTGATCGAGCTGCGGGACCTGATCGCGATCTCGGTCCTGCTGACGGGCTTCACCCCGTACCTCACCGACCTGCTCGACGCCGACCTCGTGTACCGCGGAGCTTGACATGAAGGCGACCGAAGCCAAGCTGCTCGACTTCCTCAAGAAGTCCCCGCAGTTCGTGATCCCGATCTACCAGCGCACCTACTCGTGGACCGACAAGGAGTGCGGGCAGCTATGGGCCGACGTGGTGCGGACCGGGGCCGACCCGGCCGTCAAGGTCCACTTCATCGGCTCCATCGTGTACATCGAGAGCGGGCTCTTGCAGGTCACGCACCAGTCGCCGCTCCTGGTCATCGACGGCCAGCAGCGGCTGACCACCGTCACGCTCCTGATCGCGGCCCTGGCGAAGGCCCTGGGGGACGCCGAGCCGGTCGCCGACTTCTCCGCCGAGAAGCTCCGGGGCTACTTCCTGCTCAACCCGCTGGAGAAGGGGGAGCGCCGCCACAAGCTGCTCCTGTCGCAGACCGACAAGGCGTCCCTGACGGCGATCGTCGGCGGGACCGAGCTGCCGCCCGGCCCCTCGCTCCGGGTGACGCAGAACTTCCGGTTCTTCGAGGACGCGATCGCCGCCCGCAAGGGGGACCTCGAAGCCGTGTGCCTCGGCCTGGCGAAGCTCGTGGTGGTGGACATCGCCCTGACCCGCGACCAGGACAACCCCCAGCTCATTTTCGAGAGCATGAACTCGACGGGCCGCGAGCTCAGTCAGGCCGACCTGATCCGCAACTTCATCCTGATGGGGCTCGAACCGGACACCCAGACGCGCCTGTACGAGCAGTACTGACGGCCGATGGAGGTGGGGTTCGGGCAGGAGGCGTACGGCACGCACTTCGACGCCTTCATGCGCCACTACCTCACCCTGAGGACGGGCGAGATCCCCAACCTGAGCGCGGTGTACGACGCGTTCAAGGCGCACGCCCGCGCGCCGCGGGCGGCCGCGGCCGGCGTGGAGGCCCTCGTCAGGGACATCCGCAACCACGCCCGGTACTTCTGCGCCATGTCGCTCGGGGCCGAGCCCGACGCCGACCTCAAACTCGCCTTCCACGACCTGCGGGAGCTGAAGGTCGACGTCGCCTACCCCTTCTTGCTCGAACTCTACGAGGACTACGAGGACGGGGTGCTGCCCAAGGGGGACTTCGTCGCCGCCGTGCGGCTCGTCGAGGCGTACGTGTTCCGGCGGGCGGTCTGCGCCATCCCCACGAACTCGATGAACAAGACGTTCTCCTCGTTCACGAAGGTGCTGAAGAAGGACCGGTACCTGGAGAGTATCCAGGCCCACCTCCTGAACCTGCCCTCGTACCGCCGGTTCCCCACGGACGAGGAGTTCCGGCGCGACATCCAGACGCGGGACCTGTACAACTTCGGCACGCGCCGGACGTTCTGGCTCCGCCGCCTCGAAAACCACGGCCGCAAGGAGCGGGTCCCGGTCGACGAGTACACCATCGAACACGTCCTGCCCCAGAACCCGAACCTGTCGGCCGCGTGGCGGGCGGCGCTGGGACCGGAGTGGGAGCGGGTCCAGCAGACGTGGCTGCACACGCTCGGGAACTTGACGCTGACCGGGTACAACTCCGAGTACAGCGACCGGCCGTTCTCAGAGAAGCGCGACATGGCGGGCGGATTCAAGGAGAGCCCGCTCAAGCTCAACGCGGGGCTCGGGTCCCTCGACCGGTGGGACGAGGCGGCGATCAAGGCGCGGGCGGCGCGCCTCGCCGACCTGGCGCTCCAGGCGTGGAGCCTGCCCCAGGTCCCCGCCGACGTGCTGGCGGCCTACCGCCCCAGGGCGACCGCTTCCGCCGGGTACACCATCGACGACCACCTGAACCTGGTTTCGGGCTCCATGCGCGAAGTGTTCGAGGCGTTCCGCAAGGAGGTGCGGGCCCTCGACCCGTGCGTGGCCGAGGAGTTCCTGAAGCTCTACGTCGCGTACAAGGCGGAGACGAACTTCGTCGACGTCGTGCCGCAGGCGAAGCGGCTCCGCCTCTCGCTGAACATGCCGTTCGCCGACGTCACCGACCCCAGGGGCCTGTGCAAGGACGTGAGCGGCCTGGGCCGCTGGGGCAACGGGGACGTCGAGGTCAGCCTCGCGTCCCTCGCCGAACTGCCCTACGCCCTGGGGCTGGTGCGGCAGTCCTTCGAGCGGCAGATGGGGAACGGGGAGTCATGAGCCACTTTTCGTACCTGAGGGCCGAATGGCCCGACGTCCACGAGGCGGCCACACGCGCCGAGTCGGCCGTCCACCCGGACCCGCGGACCGCGTGCTTCTACGCGCGGCGGGCCCTGGAACTGCTCGTCCACTGGCTGTACAAGCACGACTCGACGCTGCACCTGCCGTACCAGGACAACCTCAGCGCGCTTGTCCACGAGCCGAGCTTCAAGGCCGCCGCCGGGGACGCGGTGTTCAACAAGGCCCGGTTCGTCACGCGGCTCGGGAACAACGCCGTCCACAGCCACCGGGCGGTTCTACAATACGACGCACAGACGGCCGTGCGGGAACTCTCCTGAGTTTGGGGTCCGGCGTGTCACGCCAGCCGTGGACGCGCGGACCCCGCCGCCTCAAGCGTGCAGACGCCGCAGGGTGGCCTGAAAAATCGAGTCTTCGGTCGTGGGCGTGCTTCGACCGCAGGGAAGTTGAGGCAAACAGGAGGGCAAACAGGATGCTGTCGGGAACAGCCGGAAAACGAAGAAGCCCTGCAAACTGTTACGTTTGCAGGGCTTCTGTTAGCGAGGACGACGGGACTCGAACCCGCAACCACCGGATCGACAGTCCGGTACTCTAACCAATTGAGCTACGTCCCCAACAATCATTTGGTTGTTTGCCAACAGACCCATGTCGAAAGTTGCGACGATGCGGTTTGTGGGCCACTTCCGTAGCAAATTCTACTGCGGCACGCGGGAGTGGCAAGTCCAGCCGGCGCAACAAACCGAGCGAAAGTTTGTCCCGAGCGTACCGGAACGGGGTGCGTGTCGGGCGGGTGGTGCCGCGGGGCGGTCCGAGCCGCCCCGCAGGACCACGGCGGTCACTTCTTCTTCTTGAACACGTCCAGCTTCTTGTCCTTGTCTTCCAGCTCCAGGACGTCGTCGGTCAGCTTCTTGATCGTGACCGTCTCCTTCACCGTCTCGCTCTCGACCTTCAGCTCGACGTTGATCTTGTCCTTCTCGAGCTTGTACGTCCCCTCGAACTTGATCTCCTTGCCGTCCGCCTTCACGACGGCCGCGAGCTTCCCGTCCTTCGTGAACTCCACCGTGCTGCCGGCCGGCAGGTCGCCGCCCGCCTTCTCCACCACCCACACGCCGATCAGCTTCTTCGCGTTATCGTCTTCCGCCCGGGCGGTGCCGGCGAACGCCACGAGAACGACGCCCAGGACCGCGGTGCAAACGGACTTCATCTCGATTCCTCCGAGTGTCCCGCGGGGGCGCACCAGCCGCGTGCCGGCACCCTGCCGCGGGTCGCTGTGTGATCGTACGGAGCCGCCGCGGCGAAGGAAATAGGGGCCGTGTCCAAATGCCGCACACCCGCGGGCCTACGCCGCCGGTCGGGCCAGCACCTCGCCCACCGCGGCGGCGATGGCGCCCACCTCGGCCAGCGCGCCGGCCCCGACGTCCCCGCACGCCAGCGCCTTTGTGACCGGCGGGACGATGCGGAGCGTCTTGCTGCGGTCGTTGATCTGCGCGATGAGGGGAAGGTCTTCGAGGTGCCCCGGGATGTGCCCGGCCCCCATGTCGGCGGCGACCGACCGGAGGTGCCGGCGGGTGAACGGGTGCTGCCACATGAGCGTGTTCATCGCCGGGGCCAGGACCACCGGCTTCGCCAGGTCCCACGCCCGCCACACGCACGTCAGGCAGTTGTCGCACAGGCCGACGGCCAGCTTCGCCAGCGTGTTCGCGTCGAGCGGCGCGACCACGAGTGCGTCGGCCCACTTCCGCAACTCGATGTGGAGCACCGCGTCGCCGCGCGCGTACCGGCCGCCCGCGTCGCGGCCGGGCCACTCGTCGGCGTCGCGGACCAGGTCCGGGCCGAGCGGGGCCGGGTCGAAGAAGTACAGGGCCGCGTCGGTGGCGACGACCTTCACTTTGTGGCCGGCGGCGGCGAGCGCCTGGACCAGCGCCGGGACGCGGACCGCCGCGACGCTCCCGGTCGCCCCGAGGAGGATGTTTGCCATGCCTTCAGATACCGGTTCCGGGTTCCGAGTTTAAAGTTTCACGTCGAACGCCCCGTGCGGTGCGCCCACAACTTCAAACTCGAAACTAGAACGCCCACCGGGGTCCGCGTCTATCTCGGTTGCGGCTTCGCCGGCGGGAACTCGATGCCCGCGAGGTGCGCCGCGAGCGTCTGGTCCGGGCTCGCGGCGGCCTCCCGGAGCCGCGGCAGGAGCGGGCCGGGGTTCGGGTTCGTGCGGAGCGCCTGGAGGTAGTCGAGCAGCGCCTTGCGGGCCGCCGGGTCGCTCTTCAGCATGTAGTGGACCCACGCCCACGCCTCGCGGTACTCGGGCTTCTCCATCTGCTTCACCTGGTCGAACTTCTCCAGCCGCGCCAGGTTCGGCTCGAACGGGGTGCGGCGGAGCGCGTCCAGGTGCTGCGGGTTCACCCCCGCGTTCCCCGGCGGCAGTTCGAAGTACCCCGCGAGCCCCTCGTCGAGCCACAGCGGCACGTTCTTCAGCACCCCGTTGAGCAGCGCGTGCGTCAGCTCGTGCCGCAGGTCGGTCCGCAGGTGGTCGCCGACCCAGGTGAAGATCTTCAGCTCCTCGCCGCCGCCCACCCGCGGCTCGGCGAAGAAGTACGCCCGCCGGGCCGGCTGCGCCTTGTACCGCCCGACCTTCGGGTCGAACATGTACCGCTCGTACCGCTCCTGCGTGTCGAACAGGAACACCTGCACCACGGCGTTGCCGGGCGGCAGCCGGAGCTCGCCGTACACCTGGTCCGGGAGGGTCTCGGGCTCGGCGAAGAGCGGGTCGGCGGTGTCGAGGTCGAAGTCGTAGTAGAACACGCAGCACCCGCGGCGGGTGGCGTGCTTGCCCGGGAGCGTCGGGGCGGCGGGGCCGGGCGGCGGGGCCGGCTCGGCCGACCGGGCCACGGGCTCGGCGGGGCGGTCCGGGTGGATCGTCTCGCACCCGACGGGGCAGCACAGCAGCCCGGCCGCGAGGCTCAGCGCGGTGACCGCGGCACGGGTTCGCTGCGGGGAGTACGGCATGCGGTTGCCCCGGGGCCGGAAGGCCGCCTGACGCCAGGCGTACCGGTTCTAATTCGGCTGCCGGGCGCGCGGGTCTTCACAATTGTGCCGGGAATACCGGTCGTGCGACCGTTACCCGAGCGCCCGGCCGGCGCGGCGGTTCCGCGCCACCTTGTCGGCCGTCGCCCGGGATACCAGCTCCCACCAGCTTTTCCAGCCCACCTGGAACGCGGGGCCGGCCCCGAGGTAGGCGAGCAGGAACCGCAGCCGCTCGGCCCGCGTGACCGCCGGCGCGCCCAGGAAGCTCGCGCTCAGCCGGGCCAGCTCCTTCGCGCGGCGGGCCACGCCGATCGCCGCGACGGTCCGCACCCCCACCAGGTCGATCAGCACCGGGTCGCGGCCGCGGGCCAGCAGGACGTTCGACGCCTTCAGGTCGCGGTGCGACACCCCGCGGTCGTGCATCGCCCGGAGCGTGCGGGCCAGGGCCGCGAGCGCGTCGCGGGGAACGGTCCCCGGGGCCGCGGCCGCGTCCAGCGGCACCGCGTCGGGGACCATCTCGGTGAGCAGGTAGCCCTCGGTCGGGAGCCCGCGGCGGTAGCGGTGGAACGCGGCGAGCGGCCGCGGCGTCGGCAGGCCCCGGTCGCGGAGCGTGTGCCCGTTCACCCACGACCGCACCACCGCCGACCGGCGGAAGAAGTTCTTGAACGGCTCGGCCCACGTCCGCACGTTGACCCGCTTCAGGACGACCGGGACCGGCCCCGCGGGCGAGGGCAGCTCGAACGCCGCGACGGTCGACGTCTTGCTGTCCTTGAGGACGCGCGTGCCGGGCTGGGCGAACACCGCGTCCGGGTTCTCCAGCAGCGACCGCAGCGCGTAGTCGGGCACGTCGCGGACCGCGAGCCCGCGGACGTCGCCGCGCTTCACCCGCCGCAGGGTGCGGTTCGAGCCGAGCCACCGGCCCTCGCGCTTGGCCCACAGGTGCAGGTTCGAGGCGTGCGTCTCGGCCTCCAGCTCGCGGGCCTGGTCCCGGAGCACCAGGTGCGACGGGAGCGGGAGCGACGCCCGGGTGCGGCGGTAGTGGTGCCAGAACCGCGCCCGCTCCGGCCGGGTGGCGCGGAGCTGGAAGAACCGGTTGAACAGCGCCAGGTTCGCGAGGCTCCTGGGCCACGACAGCGGCGGCCCGAGCCGCACCGCGTGCAGGTCGAGGAGCGTGAGCCGCGGGACGCGGCACGCCGGCATTTCGAGGAGCAGGTTCCCGGGGTGCGGGTCCGGGTGCGCGATCCCCGCGTCGTGGAGCCGGGCGAAGAACTCGGCCAGCGCGACCGTGAGCTGCTGGCCCGTGGCCCGCTGCTGGGCGGGCGGCAGCGCGGCGAACTCGGTTTCGAGGAAGTCGAGGAACGGCACGGCCGCGACGCCGCGGGTGATGAGGTAGCTCTCCCCCGGCCACCGGGTGTCGTTGGCCCCCCACGCGAGCGGCTCGATGGCCGGCACCCCGCGCATCCGCAGCGTGGTCGCGTTGTCGAACTCGAGCCGCGCCTTCGGCGCGCGGATCCACTCCCGGGCCCACGCCCGCGGCCCGGTGATCCGGCAGTGCTTCACGAACACGGTGGCGGCCGGCAGCTCGACGCGGTACACGGTGCGGGCCGGGTTCGCCTTCACCACGACCGCGAGGCCGTCGGCGACCCACCGGTCCAGTTGCGGCCCGTCGCGGCCGAACACCGCGGCCCCCGCCGGCGCGACCCGCCAGACGTGCCGGCCGGCCCGCACCACCGGCAGGCCGGTCGGGCGGGTCAGCGTCGCGAGCTTGTGGAACAGGTCGGCGAGCATGGGCGGGTCACCCTGACTTTCGCACGGGGCCGACGCGGAGCCGGTGCAGGGCGGCGAACCACCCGCGGCCCCCGGCGGCGACGCTGTACCGGTCGGTCACCTGCCGCCGCCCGGCCGCCCCGAGCCGGTGCCGCAAGCCGGCATCGGCGGCTAGCGCCGAGACGGCCGCGACCCAGTCGTCGGTGGTGACGGCAAGGAACCCGGTCTCGTGGGAGCGGACCATTTCGGCCTGCACGCCGACCGGGTTGGCGACGACGGGGAGCCCCGCGGCCTGGTACTGGAGCACCTTCAGCCCGCACTTGCCGGCGCTCCACGGGTCGTCGGGCACCCAGCCGATGCCGATGTCGGCGGCCGCGATCTCGGCGGCCTCGGTCTCATGCGTCCACTCTACCGCGTCGACCGGCAGGTCCGGGATCGTCGGGAACTGGTCGCACACGACCTTCAGCCGTACGCCGGGCACGGAACGCCCGATCGCCGAGAGCGTGGGGGCGAACTGTTGCAGCCCGCGGAGGGTGCTCCGCGACCCGACCCACACGAGCCGCACCGCGCCGGTCTGCATGTGCGTCGCGACGGGGTAGTGCTGCGGCTCCACGCACGTCGGGATCACCACGACCCGCTCGGGGGCGGTGTGCTCGCGGGCCGCGGCGGCGAGGTACTCGTTGCCGGCGACGACGAGGTCGCACGCGGCCACGGTCGCCCGGAACCGCCGCAGCCGCTTCGGGTCGGCGAACCCCTGGTGCGCGTAGGAGTCCCGCAACCAGACGGCGTCGTCGAAGTCGAAGATGAGGCGGGGGACGCGGCGGCGGAGCAGGGCGATCGCCCACGTCGGGAGGAGCTTGCGCTGGAGGACGACGGCGTCGGCGTTCAACTCGCGGCCGATGCCGAGGCGGCCGAACGTGGTGCGGGGCAGGGCGCGGACGTCGAGCGTGTGGCCGAACGCGGCGAGCGCGTCGCGGAACGCGATCACCCGGTACCGGCAGCAGACGTGTTCGGCGGATTCGACCAGCGCGACAACCCGCACCGCAAGCCCTCCATGGCCCGGGGACAGTGGACAGTGTGTAGCGGTCAGTGGGCAGTTAAGTCGGATGCAGAGGGGCGCGCCAGGAGGCGCTCGTCTCCCCACTGCCCACTCTCCACTGCCCACTCCTCACCTGCGCCGGCGGGTCGCCATCTCGCGGGCGATCTGCCGCTTCGCGTCGGCGTCCTTGAGCGCCTCGCGCTTGTCGTGGACCTGCTTGCCCTTGCCGACCGCGAGTTCGAGCTTGGCCCGCCCCTCGCGGAAGTACATCCGCAGCGGCACGAGCGTGAGCCCCTTCTCGCTGGCCTTCCCGGCGAACCGCTCGATCTCGCGGCGGTGCATCAGCAGCTTCCGCTCGCGCTTCGGCTTGTGGTTGAGCCGGTTCCCGAACTCGTACTCGGGGATCTCGGCCCCGATCAGCCACGCCTCGCCGCCGTCTACGCGGGCGTAGGCGTCGTCGAGGTTCCCGAACCCGGCGCGGAGGCTCTTCACCTCGGTCCCGACGAGCACGATGCCGCACTCGATCTGGTCGAGGATCTCGTAGTCGTGCGTGGCGCGGCGGTTCCGGCAGATGTTCACCGTGCCGTCGGCCGCTTCCTTTTTGTCCTTCTTCGCCATGATGCAATCCGGGTGGGCCAACCGAGCCCGCGTATCTTACCAGCACGGCGGCCCGATTCGTAGACCAGTCCACCAGCACACGCCATGCCCCGGTTCGTCATCCTCGCCCACGACTGGCCGACCCCGCACTGGGACCTGCTCCTGGAAGCCGGCCCGGTGCTGCGCGCGTGGCGATTGCTCGCCGAGCCGGCCGCGGGCCGTGCGGTGCCGGCCGAGCCGAACGCCGACCACCGGCTCCATTACCTCGACTACGAAGGCCCGGTAACCGGCGGCCGCGGCACCGTGACCCGCTGGGACGCCGGCACGTTCGACTGGCTCGCGGACACGCCGGACCGCGTCGAAGTCGAACTCCGCGGCGCGCGGCTCACCGGCCGCTGGATCGTCGCCGCGAGCGCGAACGGCTTCGTGTTTCACGGCGAGCCGGGAGCGTAAGCGACCGGAGCAACGCGAAGCACAAGACTCCGGTCGCTTACGCTCCCGGCTCGCCCTAAGCGTCACGGCCCGATGGCGGATGGCAGCGGCAGGTCGGTGCGGGTTCGGCCGGCGACGACCACCTTCCCGTCGCGGACCTCCAGGGTCAGCACGTTCGACGCCGGCAGCGGCTGGTCCGGGAAGAACCGGAACAGGCCGACCGGGTTCCCGTTGTGGCGGTACCACGTCACGTCGATGTTCGACCCGCGGGCCGCCTCGGCGATGCCGTCGAGGACCGTCTGCGTGCCGACCGTCAACCGCCCGGCCCGGAGGTCGCACACCTCAACGGCCATCACGTTCGGCTCGTTCGCGACCAGCCACGCCCGGAGTTCGATCCACACGATGGTGGCGAACAGTCCGGTGCCGTACCGGAACCCGATCTTGAGCCGGTCGCCCTCGATCGCCACCCGCGGGTCGTGGCACCCCTCGGGCAACAGCGACGCGAGGCTGCCGGTGGCCGCCATCGTCTCGGCGAAGAAGCAGTTCAACTCCTCGGCGGTGAACGTCTCGCCCCACTCGGCCTTCGTCCGCACGTCGGTCTTCAGGTCCTGAATGCGGGTGAGGACGTGCGACGCCTTCTCGCGGGTGTCGAAGTCGCCGGGGCACGCGGCGTGAGTGTAGAACGGCGGCTCGCACTTGAGCAGCGCGGCCAGCCCGCCGACCACGCCGGCGGCGATCAGGCCGACAATGCCGACGGCCACGAGCATCGGTCGGCGGCGGAACATGCGGCGGCTCCGGGGGTGACGGTTGACCGGGGGGAATAGCCGGGGCCGGCGGCGCGGTCAACGCGAATCGGGCGGCACCGGTTGCGCCGGTTCGGCGGGCCGGCGGCGGTCCCAACCCGGCGGAAGACGTGGCAAACGGTTCGCGGGGCGGGTACGTTATCATGTGAGAGACCGCGTCCGCCCCCGGCGAAGGAATCCGGCCATGAACCGTTCGCGTCCCGCCTCCCGGCCGCTGGCCGCCGCCCTCCTCGGGGCGGGCATGTTCGCCGCCGCCGCCGACGCGCAGCCGCCCCGCCGCCCGCCGCTCGACCCGCTCGCCGAGGCCGTCGCCCGCCAGAAGATCGCCGACCAGAAGGCCGAGTCGGACGTCCTCAACGCCGTCGCCGACGCGGACCGGCTCGCGAAGACGAACCGCGTCCGGGCCGCGCAACTCCTCAAGGCCGCACAGGTCAACGTCATCGACCTGTCCCCGGCGCTGAGCGACGCGACCCGCCGCACCCTCACGGACCTCCTGAACCGCAAGGTCGCCGCCATCGAGGGGCGGGCCGTTGCGCAGCCCGAGGTCAAGAACGACCCGGTCGCGGTCGGCGTCAAGAACGACAAGTCGGCCGCGTTCGACGGCTACGTCCGCGAGGTCAGGGCGGTGAAGGAGGGGATCGACCGCGTCGCCGAGTACAAGCGGTCGGGGCAGACCAAGGAGGCCGACCGCGAGGTCGCCGCGCTCACGCGCCTCTACCCGAACAACCCCGCGGTCATCAGCCTTCAAACGCAGAACGGGTTCGGCGACCGGGTGAAGGACTCGGCCGACTTCGCGCAGCTCCAGCAGTCGCGGATCACGCTGGCGATGAACGACGTGATGAAGTCGTCGCTCCCGGCGCTCGGCGACGTCGAGTTCCCGAAGGACTGGAAGGAGAAGACCGCCCGCCGGCTCAAGACCATCGAGCTGACCGACGCCGAGAAGAAGATCATCGAGTCGCTGAACAAGCCGGTCCAGTTCGACTGGAACAACCGCCCGCTCGACGAGGCGCTCCAGGAGCTTTCCACGAAGCTCGACCAGAAGCTGTTCATCGACAAGAAGTCGGTGGACGACCTGGGCATCGACCTGCGGAAGCCGGTGAGCCTGCAGGCGAACGGCGTGGCGTCCCGCACGGTGCTGCGGCAGATCCTCGCGTCGCAGGGGCTCACGTTCGTCGTCAAAGACCAGGTGATCCAGGTCGTGGACGTCGAGAAGGCGAAGAACATGCTCGTCACCCGGGTGTACTACCTGGGCGACGTGGTGCAGGGGGTCGGCCCGTTCGCCGGGAGCCTGACGTGGGGGCCGCTCGTCGACTTCCAGCAGACGATGGCGAACGTGGACGCGATCATGAAGTCGATCCGCACGTCGGTCGACCCGCTGAGCTGGAAGGAGAACGGCGGCCCGGCGTCGGTGACGTTCCACTTCCCGAGCATGTCGATCATCGTGCGGGCCTCGGCCGAGGTCCATGCGGCGCTCGGCACGAGCATGGGCGGGCGCTGAGCGGGGAACGAAGAGGGATTGGCCGCAAAAAAGCACAAAAGTCACAAAAGAAGACAGCAGATAAGCAGAAGCGACCCGTTGCACGGGTCGCTTCTCTTTTTTGTGACTTCTGTGCTTTTTTGCGGCCAATCCCTCTTCGTTCTTCCTTACACGCGACTGAACACGGGCCGCGGTTCGGGTGCGGGTGCGACCACTTCTCCGGCAACCGGCGCTTCCACCACCTCCGGGCCGATCACCGTCGCGCCCGACGGCGTCCCGCGGACGCGGTCGAGGAACGCGGCCGTTCGCGTGAGCCCTTCGCGGAGCCGCCCGTCGTCGGCCGCGAAGCCGATGCGGACGTGCCCGACGCCCGACGGCCCGAAGGCGTACCCGTGGCCGACCTGCACCCGCTGCTCGCGGAACAGCCGCTCGGCGAAGGTGCGGCCGTCCATACCGAGCCCCGCGACCGGCACCCACAGGAACAGTCCGCCGGCGGGCCGGTCCGGTTCGAGGCCCATCGCCCGCAGCCGGTCGAAGGCGTAATCGCACTTCTGCTTCAGGCGGTCGAGCGAGGTGCGGAACTCGGTATCGGGTTCGCACAGCGCGCGTGCGGCGGCGTGCTGGCACACCGCGGGCACGAACGGCGCGTTCAGGTTCTGCATCAGCCCGCACGCGCGAACGAGGTGCCGCGGGCCGGTGAGCCAGCCGACGCGGAGCGCGCCCAGGCCAAACTCCTGCGTCACGGAGCCGACCGTGAGGATGCGCTTCTCCGCCCCGGCGAGCTTGCCGAACGTCTTGCTCGCGGTGCCGAACTGGAAGCGTGCGAACGATTCGTCGGCCAGAACCAGCACGTTGTACGCTGCGGCGATCCAGGCGAGGTGGTCGAGGTCTTCGTCCGCGATGCTCGCGCCGGTCGGGTTGGTCGGGGCCGACAGCAGCAGCACCTTCGCGCCGCGCATCGCCTTCTCGAACGCCGCCGCGGGGTAGCGGCACCGGCCGTCCTCGGCCCACGTCGGCACCCACCGCACCGTCGCGTGCCGCGACTTCGCCCCGAGGTGGAACAGCGCCGCCGACGGGTCGAACATGACGACGCGGTCGCCTGGATTCACGAACGCATCGAGCGCCGCGGCGAGCGCGCCGGTGGCCCCGTGCGTGACGAGCACCTCGGTTTCGGGGTCGAGCGCGCGGCCGCCGAACCGAGCGGCGCGTGCCGCGATGGCTTCGCGCAGCTCGGCAATGCCGTTTGGGGGCGGGTTACCGTAGCGGTCCGCCGTGAACCGCCCAAGGCTGACGCCCGACTCGGACCGCGGCGCGGCGGGGTTCAGGTCGATGACGTCCGGCCCGTCGGCGCCCGGGACGAACCCCGGGTCGAGGAACTCTTCAACGGGCGCGGCGAGGACGCGGTCGGAGTAGTGCCGGAGGAAGGCGGTGCCGCCGTCGGTGAGCCGCTTGGCCCGCGGCGTGAACCGCGCGACGCCCGTGCGGACGAGCAGTTTCGTGAGCCAGAAGGGTAGCCCCACGGTCGGCCTCCTTGCCGGTTGTGTCGAGGACGAGGGCCGGCATTGTGACCGACCGCGACCGGGCGTGTAAAGCCCAGCGCGAAAGCGGGGCGATGCGACCGCCGAGTTTGGCGAATCCTGAGCGCCAGCGAGGGGGTGAGGCGCACCCCCTCGCTGGCGCTCAGGGTTCGCCCGGTCGCCTACGCTATCCGGCAGCATCCTCGCGGTTCATCTCGATGGCCTCTCCGAGTGCTTCGCGAAGGTTGTCCAATAACTCCTCGCACGTCGCTCCCTGCGAGTTCACCCCGGACACCTCCTGAACCCAACCGATCCACCAGTCGCCATCCTTACGGATGACCGCCGTGTACGCAGCAGACATGCGATAACCTCCCGCAGCGCCCCAGTGTCCGCGCTGCCGCCCCGTCGGGGGATTATGGTTGCAGTCCCGGAGGGACGACAGTCCGTAGCCCAGGGTGCAAACCCTGGGGTCTTGTGCCAGTATAATCCCGCCATGAGCCACACGCACCACGACACCCGCCAGACCCCCCCGGGCTTCCCCACGGTCCGGCCGCGGCGGCTGCGGTACAACCCGCTCGTCCGCGACCTCGTCCGCGAGACCGAACTCTCGACGCGCGACCTCATCCTTCCGCTGTTCGTGCGGCCGGGGACGGGCGTGCGGCAGGAGATCGGGTCGATGCCGGGGAACTACCAACTCAGCGTCGACACGCTCGTCGAGGAGGTCGGGGCGGCCCGCGACCTCGGCGTCACGGCGTTCATGTTCTTCGGCATCCCCGAGTTCAAGGACGCCACCGGGTCGAGCGCGCTGCTCGACACCGGCATCGTGCAACAGGCCCTGCGCGCGACCCGCAAGGCGTTCGGCACCAGCGTGCTGCTCATCCCGGACGAGTGCTTCTGCGAGTACACCGACCACGGCCACTGCGGCATCCTCCACGACCACGGCGGCCGGCAGGACGTGGACAACGACGCGACGCTCGAAATCCTCGCCGAGCAGTGCGTGAGCCACGCGAGGGCCGGGGCCGACGTGATCGCGCCGAGCGGGATGATGGACGGCATGGTCGGCGCGATCCGCCGCGGGCTCGACGCGGCCGGGTTCACGAACGTCCCGATCCTCAGCTACGCGGCGAAGTACGCCTCGGGGTTCTACGGCCCGTTCCGCGACGCGGCCGAGTCGCCCCCGCAGTTCGGCGACCGCAACACCTATCAGATGGACCCGGCGAACAGCGACGAGGCGATGAAGGAGGTCGCGCTCGACATCGCCGAGGGGGCCGACATGATCATGGTGAAGCCGGCGCTGTCGTACCTCGACATCATACGCCGGGTGAAGGAGCGGTTCGAGGTGCCGGTGGCGGCGTACAACGTGAGCGGCGAGTTCGCGATGGTGAAGGCGGCCGCCGCGAAGGGGTGGATCGACGAGCGCAGGGTGACCCTCGAAATCCTCACGAGCATCCGCCGCGCCGGCTCCGACATGATCCTGACGTACCACGCCCGCGACGTGGCGCGGTGGCTCAAGAGCGGGTGAAGGCAGAAGACGGCTTGGCCGCACAAAAGCACAGAAGTCACAAAAGAAGACAGCAGACGAGCGGAGGAGACCCGTGAAACGGGTCTCCTCTCTTCTTTGTGACTTCTGTGCTTTTGTGCGGCCAATCTGCTTCGTGTTGTGTGTTCATCTGTCGAGTATTCGGCCGCCGCGTAGAATGGTTGCACCCGCGGAGCCGCACGTCATGGCCGATGAACCCGTTCCCGTCGCCGCCGATCCCAACGACCCCTCGGTAAAGGTCCGCACGTTCCCAAGTGGCCCCGGCGTGTACCTCATGAAGGACGCGGGCGGGAACGTCATCTACGTCGGCAAGGCCAAGAGCCTCCGGAGCCGGGCCGGGTCGTACTTCTCGAAGGAGGCCGCGAGCGACCCCCGCATCCGCGACTGGATCGGGTTCATCCGCGACATCGACTTCATCGAGACCGCCGACCCGATCGCCGCGATGTTCACCGAAGCGCGGATGATCAAGGACCTGCGGCCCAAGTTCAACAAGGACCTGAAGGACGACAAGACCTTCCCGTACCTGCAAATCCGCACCCGCGAGGAGTTCCCGCGGGTCGAGATCACCCGGAAGCCGAAGCAGAAGGGCGTGCGGCTGTACGGCCCGTTCACGAACACGCGGCAACTCCGCATGGCGATGGACGTGCTCCAGCGGTTGTTCCAGTTCCGCACGTGCAAGCTCGACATCAAGTCGTCGGAGACGAAGTGGAAGTGGTTCCGCCCGTGCCTGCTCCACAGCATCCGCCGCTGCACCGCCCCGTGCAACTTCCGCGTCACCCGCGACGAGTACCGGATGCAGGTGAAGAAGCTCGTGTTCATCCTGGAGGGGAAGAAGGACAAGCTGATCCGCCGCATGGAGCGCGAGATGGTCGTTGCGAGTGAGGCGCTCAACTTCGAAAAGGCCAAGCGCATCCGCGACGAGGTCGGCGCGCTGCGCAACCTCGACCTGCGGGGCGACGCGAAGACCGACCTGCAGCCCGAGGTGTTCCCGATCGACCCGAAGAAGGGGCTGCACGGGCTCCGCAAGGTGCTCGGGCTCGCGAAGACGCCGCGGACGATCGAGGGCATGGACATCGCCCACATCCAGGGGCAGGACACGGTCGCGTCGCTGGTGACGTTCCTCGACGGGCTCCCGTTCAAGCCCGGCTACCGGCGGTTCAAGATCAAGTCGGTGGAGGGGGTGGACGACTTCGCGAGCATGCGCGAGGTCGTGACGCGCCGGTTCCGCCGCTTGAACGAAGAAGACGAGGTGTTCCCGGACATCCTGCTGATCGACGGCGGGAAGGGGCAGCTCAACGCGGCGGTCGACGCGTTCAAGAGCCTGGGCATCGAGCCGCCGTGCCTGATCTCGCTGGCGAAGCAGGAGGAGGAAATCTTCCGCCCCGGCGAGTCGGAGTCGATCAAGTTGAGCCGCCACTCGGCGGCGCTGCGGCTGCTCCAGTACGTCCGCGACGAGTCGCACCGCTTCGCCCAGCACTACCACCACATGCTCCGCCGCAAGCGCATGACGGGGGAGTGAGGCAGGCCCGGTGCGCCGGGGTGTTCAGCCCCGGAGGGGCGACCGACGGTAGCCAGGGGTGGAGCGAGTCATCGAGCGGGAACCCCTGGTCCGGGGCGATCCGCGTCGCGCCGGGGACCAGGGGTTTGCCCGCACGCGGGCCGCACCCCTGGCTACCATCGGTCGCCCCCTCCGGGGCTACAAGGGGTTATTCGATCCGGCCGCGAAGTGCAGCGATCAGCACCAGGAGCCAGTGGCACGGGAGCAGCGCCACGGCGATTGAGAACGGAATTGCGATGAACTGCCAGCCGCCGAGCGAGCCTTCCGTCAGCGCCCAGACGTGCCCGCACACCACGGCGAGGGTGGTCGCGATCGTGCCCCAGTAATTCGGGAACACCTCGCACACCAACCCCGAGAGCCCCCAGAACAGCATCCAGGGCACCGCAAAACAGACCGCGCCACCGATCGCACGCGACAAGTCGGGCGGTCCCATTGCCGCGCTCAGCGAGACGAACCACGCCACCCCGAACAGGAACCCGAAGAGCAGCCCGGATGCGTAGCGCCACGGACGCAGGCAGCGGAGCACGGTGCGGGCGGCGGTCATGAGCGTCACCCCAGTTCCCACTCCTGCTTCTGCATCTCGGCGAGGCGGGCGTGGTCGGTCAAGTCGAACTTGAGCGGGGTCACGGTGATGTAGCTGTCGGCGAGCGCTTCCACGTCGGTGCCGGGCCGCGGGTCGGGGCACAGGAAGTCCGGCCCGGCCCAGAAGTACGTGCGGCCCCGCGGGTTCACCCGGCGGTCGAACTTCTCCGTGTACGGCGACACGTTCTGCGGCAGCACCTTCACGCCCTTGATCGGGCCGCGCTCCAGCACCGGGATGTTCACGTTGAACAGGCTCCCGGCGGCCGGGTTGGTCGCGAGGATCTGCTCGACCACCCGCCGCGCGTACCCGGCGGCGGTCGGGAAGTCGTAGATCTTCTTGTCGTACTCCAGCGACACGGCGATGGCGGTGTGCCGGTAGAACGCGCCCTCGATCGCCGCCGCCACGGTCCCCGAGTACAGCACGTTGATGCCCGCGTTGCTCCCCGCGTTCATCCCGCTCACGATCACGTCCGGCTTCTCGGGGAGCAGTTCCAGGAGCGCGAGCTTCACGCAGTCGGCCGGGCGGCCCTCGACGGCCCAGCCGATGAGCGCCTTGCCGTCGTCCTCGTACACCTCGCTGACGAGTAGCGGGTTCAGCAGCGTGACCGAGTGCCCCGCGGCGCTCTGCTCGGTCGCCGGGGCGACGACCGTGACCGTCCCGAGCTTCTGGAGTTCGTGCCGCAGCGCCCGCAGCCCGGGGGCGTAGATGCCGTCGTCGTTCGTGAGCAGGATCCGCATGGCGCCACTCCGTTGAGAAGGTGTTATTCAACGGAAAGGCGGCGACGGTGTCCGGTATTCATTCTGACGGGTGGGGCAGGCATTCTTGCCTGCCTCCGGGCGCGGTTGGAGGCAGGCAAGAATGCCTGCCCCACCAGACTAGACTGCACGAGTGCCTGCCCGGTTGCGTGCTACTCGCGGGCCGCCCGCTCCTTCAGCCCGTTGGCGACCCGCACCAGGTCGAGGAACTCGGTGCGGTGGCCGTTCGGGTCGTGCCGGAACCCGGCGCTGGCCCGGTCGAGCACGTCCGCGAGGCTGGCCCGGCCCTTGTACGGTGAGTCGCGGAGCACCAGCCCGAACTCGGCGACCGCGGCCGCGAACGCGAAGTCCTCGCCCATTGCCTTCTCAGCCTCCGCGGCCAGCACCTTCGCCAGCTCCTTGCTCGCGTCCCCGTCGGGCTCCTTGTACCGCACCTTCACCGTGAGCCACTCCGTCGAGGCGGCCGCGGGCTGCGCCGGTGTCTGGTACTTCAGCGGGTCAACGCCCGGCAGGTCGAGCTTCACGCCGACGGGGACGATCTCGTACAGCGCCGTGACCGTGTGCCCGCTGCCGACGTCGCCGGCGTCCCTCGCGTCGTCCTTGAAGTCCTCGGCCCTCAGAATGCGGTTCTCGTACCCGAGCAGCCGGTAGGCGGCGACCCTCGCCGGGTTGAACTCGACCTGGAACTTCACGTCCTTCGCCACGCACACGAGCGCGCCGCCCTCCTCGACGAACACCTTGCGGGCCTCGTCGATGCCGTCGATGTAGGCGTACTGCCCGTTCCCGTGGGTCGCGAGCTTCTCCAGGTTGCCGTTCTTCAAGTTGCCCATGCCGTACCCGAGCACGGTGAGGAACACGCGGCTCGCCCGCTCCCTCTCGACCAACTGCACCAGCTCGCTCTCGCTCGTCTGGCCCAGGTTGAAGTCGCCGTCGGTGCAGAGGATGATGCGGTTCGCGCCGCCCTCGATGAAGCCGCGGCGGGCCGTCTCGTAGGCGAGCTGGATGCCGCCCGAGCCGTTCGTGCCGCCGCCGGCCTGGAGCGACCGCACCGCGCCGAGGATGCGGGCGTGCAGGTTGCCGGGCGTGGGCGGGAGCCTCAGCCCCGCGTCGCCGGCGTAGGTGACGATGCTGACGCGGTCGCTCGCCGTGAGCCGCTCGACGAGCAGCTCGATCGACTTCTTCACGAGCGGCAGGCGGGTCTCGCCGTCCATCGAGCCGGACGTGTCGATGAGGAACACGAGGTTGCGGGGCGGGAGTTCGCGGGCGGCGAGCGAGCGGGCCTTCACGCCGATGCGGGCGAGCTTGTGGGCCGGCCGCCACGGGCACGGGGCGAGGTCGAGCGTCAGTGACACCGGGTCGTCACCGGCCGGCTCGGGGTAGCGGTACGGGAAGTAGTTCACGAGGTCGGCGAGGAACACGGCGTCCCGCGGCGGGAGCGCGCCCTGGGTGAGGAACCGCCGCACGTTCGAGTACGACGCGGTGTTCACGTCGGCCGAGAACGTCGAGAGCGGCGCGACCGCGGGCGACCGGAACGGGTTCTCGACGATGGTGCCGTAGGCCTCGGCGTTGGCGTGGTCGAAGTCCGGGCCGCTGGGTTCCGCCGGCGCGCCGCCCTTCGGGGCCGCCGCCCCGCGGTGCGCGGCCCCGCGTTCGCCGCAGCCGCACCCGGTCGTGAGCAGGATGAAACCGAAAACGGGGACGCAGGCCACGAAACGTGACATACCGGCCTCGGGACTTGAGTGTGGGATCGGCAGCGACTTGTTCTGGAAAGATGAGCCGCGGCGTGCGACTTTATTCCCGGGTGCGGCGCTTACAATGGCCCGTACCGTTCGCCAGGAGGACCCGATGACCGCACCCGCCCGCGTCCTGCTCGCCCTCGCGTTCGCCTGCCTCGTTCCGACCGCCCTGCGGGCCGCCGAGCCCGAGGCCGGCGTGAAGGTGACCCGCACCGTCGCCTACGCCAAGGTCGGCGACGAGAAGCTGTACCTCGACGTCGCGGTGCCCCCGGGGCCGGGGCCGTTCCCGTGCCTCGTGATGATCCACGGCGGCGCGTGGCAGGGCGGGAGCCGCGGCGAGTTCTCCGTCGGCCGCGAGCGCGACGGCAAGAAGACCCCGAGCTGGATCGAGCAGGCCGCGGAGCAGGGGTACGTCGCCGCCGCGATCAGCTACCGCCTCGCCCCGAAGACCAAGTTCCCCGGGATGATCGAGGACTCGCGGAGCGCCGTGCGGTTCCTGCGGGCGCACGCCAAGGACTACAAGATCGACCTGGACAAGTTCGGGGCCGTCGGGTTCTCGGCCGGCGGGCACCTGTCGCTCCTGTGCGGGCTGTGCGACAAGTCGGCCGGGTTCGACGTGGGCGAGAACCTCGACCAGAGCGGCCAGGTGCAGTGCGTCGTCGACTTCTTCGGCCCGACCGACCTGAGCCTGTACGCCAACAGTCCCGGTGTCGTGGACGGGTACATCGTCCCGGTGTTCGGCAAGGAGGTGAAGACCGACGGCGCGGTCTACAAGAAAGCGTCGCCGCTCACCTACGTCACCAAGGCCGCGCCGCCGACGCTGATCTTCCACGGGACCATCGACCTGATCGTGCCGATCAAGCACTCCGAGGCGCTGCTCAAGGCGCTGACCGACGCGGGCGTGCCGGTCGAGATGCAGACGGTGCCGTTCGGCGGGCACGGGAACTGGAGCGACCGCGAGTACGCGAAGGCCGCCGCCGCGTCGTTCAAGTTCCTCGACACGCACCTGAAGGGGAAGAAATGACGGGTGTGCGGGATCAGGAGTCGGGGGTCCGGGATCGGCAAGTCGGTGCGGTGCCCGTCCCCGGCGTGCGTCCTGGGGGCGGTGGCGCTGTGCGTGCTCCCGGTCTTCGCCCACGGGTGCCACCGCGGCGACCACGACGACGAGCCGACCGTGGTGCCGGTCGAGAGCCGCATCGAACACGTGAGGTCGTCACAATGACGCGCGAGCTTGTTGCGGTACTTGCGGCCGGGTTGCTCGCCGCGTGCGTCGCCGTGACGCCGGGCGAAGTTCAGGGGTGCGGCGGTGCGTACCGCCACGGCGATTGGGTGGACGTCGCCGACGAAACCGCACTGATCGTCTGGGACGAGGCAGCGAGGACCGAGCACTTCATCCGCCAGGCGACGTTCGTCGGCACCGGCTACGACTTCGGGTTCCTCGTCCCCACGCCGAGCCGCCCGCAACTGGAAGTCGCGGACCCGGCACTCTTCACCGATTTGGCCAAGATCACCGAGCCGAAGACCGAGGTCCGTCACGAGTCGGTCGGGCCGTTCTCCTTCTTGGGCTGTGGCGGCGGCAGCGCGGCACCCGGGGGGGCCGACCGCGACACCGCGGTGCCCGCCGGGTTCGTGGTTCTGGAGCAGAAGCGCGTGGGCGACCTCGACGCCGCGGTGCTCGGCTTCCGCGACGGTGCCGGGCAGAAGCCCGAGGAGTCGGCGTTCGAACTTCTGGGCTGGTTGACCCGAAACCAGTACGCGGTCCGGCCGGAACTGGCCGCGTGGATCGCGCAGTACGCTCGCGACAAGTGGACCATCACCGCGTTCAAGATCGCCGGTGAGCGGCCGGCCGGTGTGGCGGGGGGACCGGCTCAGGGGACCGGCCGGGGCGACGCCCCGGCGCCGCGGGGGACCGCCCTCAAGGCGTCGGCCGTGCGGATGTCGTTCAAGACCGACCGGCCCTTCTTTCCGTACCGCGAACCGGCCGACCAGCGCGACGCGCGAGCGCAGGAGGTGAGGCGGTTGCTGCGGGTGTACGTCGCGGCCAAGCAGCGGATGGCCGGGAAGATCGGCAGTTCGACCGCATGGCCCGGGACGACGGCGTGGGCGAACGCGGTCACCGCCCCGGAGTGGAACGGTCTGCTGGGGAAGGCGAAGCTCGCGCCCGAAACGGCTCCGGGGCCGTGGTACCTCACGGAGTTCGAGGACCGGTCGACGCCGCGGCCCGGGATCGAGGAGGTCTACTTCGAGGCGTCCCCGGACCAGTCCGAGGTCGCCCGGCGGCCGAACATTCGCGTCGAGTACGGCTACGACTGGTTATCCTGGTCGGTGTGCGTCGGCGTTCCTGTCGCGATGCTCTTCGGCGGATTGCTACTCATCCGTTGGGTGCTGCGACAGGCCCGAACTGCCCCGCCAGCGGTTTGACTTGAGTTCGCTCGCACGAAGTCATTGGCCTCACGCGGGCCGCCACGGAGGGCGGCCCCTACAAACCACACACTTACCGTCTGGTAGGGGCCGCCCTCCGTGG